>JBDTXD010000240.1:0-2504 GCA_040006375.1 Actinomycetota bacterium | reverse complement strand
GACGGTCACCGTCAAGGACACCGCCGGGCTCTCCTCGACCGCCACCCAAACTGTTACCGCCAGCGCGGTTTCGAACCTCGTCGGCAACCCGGGCTTCGAGACGAACACGAACGGATGGAACGCGGGCGGGCGTGCCGGAGTCACCGTGACCAGAGTCTCGGGCGCGCATTCGGGCACCTCCGCCGCGGCCATCACGAACACGAACTCGTCTGCTGTGACGGAGTGCACCCTGAACGATTCCCCGAACTGGGTCGCATCGACCACGCCGGGGACCTACGTGGGGAGCCTGTGGCTGCGCGCGGACACGGCCGGCGCCCAGATCAAGGTGCGGTTCCGTGAGTACACCTCGTCCGGGGGTTCGGTCTCTTCGGCATCGGTCACGGTGAACCTCACGACCTCGTGGCAACTGGTCCAGGTCTCCTACCCGGTCACCCACACCGGGGACAACATCGACTTCTCGGCCTACACGTCGAACTCTCCACAAGGCGTCTGCTTCTACGCGGACGACGTCTCGATCACGCGCTCCTAACGGCGTCCGCAACATCCGGGCCGCTAGACTCCGCCTTGGTCGCCAGACCAGGACGAGGAGTGCGGTACGTGCCCATCATCGTGCAGAAGTACGGCGGAACCTCGGTCGGATCGGTCGAGCGGATCCGCGCCGTGGCCGACCGCGTCGTGCGCGCGCGGGAAGAGGGCAACGATGTGGTGGTCGTGGTGAGCGCCATGGGCGACACTACCGACGAACTCCTGGCCATGGCCAACCAGATCGCGGCCGTTCCCGACCCCCGTGAACTCGACATGCTCCTCACGGCCGGGGAGCGCATCGCGATGTCCTTGCTGGGGATCGCGATCAACGCCCGCGGCTGCAAGGCCGCGAGCTACACCGGGAGCCAGGCCGGCATCATCACCGACACCCAGCACGGCGCCGCGAAGATCACCGAGATCCGGCCCAAGCGGGTCATCGAGGCGCTGAACGACGGCAACGTCGTGGTGCTCGCCGGCTTCCAGGGGCTCTCCGAGCAGTACGAGATCACCACGTTAGGCCGTGGCGGTTCGGACCTGACGGCTGTGGCCATGGCGGGCGCGATCGGCGCCGAGGTGTGTGAGATCTACACCGACGTAGCGGGCGTCTTCACGGCCGATCCCCGCCTGGTGGACGGCGCGCGCAAGGTCAACGTCATCAGCTACGACGACATGCTTGAACTCGCCGCGGCCGGGGCCAGGATCTTGCAATCCCGAAGCGTGGAGTACGCTCGCCGCCACGGCGTGAAGCTGCACGTCCGTTCGACGTTCGAGGACTCGCCGGGCACATGGGTCCAGGAGATGAGTGAGGAACAGATGGAAGGCGTCCTGATCAGCGGTGCGGCCCTGGACATGGAAGAGGCGAAGGTCACCTTGGACCGTGTTCCCGACAAACCCGGTGTGGCCGCGGCGGTGTTCCGCGCGCTGGCGGATGAAGCCATCAACGTCGACATGATCGTTCAGAACGTGTCCCACGAGGGCGCCACCGACCTCTCGTTCACGGCCCCGCGGGCGGACATCGCCCGGTTAGGTGCGCTCCTGGACCGCGTGACCAAGGAGATCGGTGCACCGCGGTACTCGATCGACGACAACATCGCGAAGGTGTCGCTGGTCGGGGCGGGGATGAAGTCACACCCGGGAGTCGCGGCCGACATGTTCGACTGCCTGGCGGCTGGGGGGATCAACATCGAGATGATCTCGACCTCTCCCATCCGGATCAGTTGCGTGATCCGTCGCGAGGACGGGGAGCGCGCGCTCCGTACCGTGCACGCCACCTTCGGCCTGGAGACGGAACCACCGTAGGTTCCCGGTCTCGCTGGACCCGTTGGTAGTGTTGACCGCATGAAGGTCGCAGTCGTTGGCGCCACCGGAGCGGTCGGTCGGGAGATGACCCGCATCCTCGAGGAACGCGACTTCCCCGTGGACAAGTTCCTCCCGCTCGCCTCGGCGCGGAGCGCCGGCCGGACGGTCCGGTTCCGGGGCCGCGATCGGACCATCGTGGAACTCTCAGTCGATGCTCTGCGCGGCACTGACATCGCGCTGGTCTCGGCGGGCGCCACGGTGAGCCGGGCGTTCATCCCGGAGGCCGCAGCGGGCGGCACCACCTGCATCGACAACTCGAGTGCGTTCCGCATGGATCCGGATGTGCCGCTCGTGGTTCCCGACGTGAACGGCGACGCGTTGCAGGCTGGACCGAAGATCATCAGCGTTCCGAATTGCACCACCATCACGGCGGTGTTGCCCCTGGGGCCCCTGCACCACGCTGCCGGCCTCACCGGCCTCATATTGAGCAGCTATCAGTCGGTGAGTGGGGCCGGGCATCGCGGTGTGAGCGAGCTGGTCGAACAGATCGAGAAGCTGCAGGGCCACGAGGACGAACTCACCCACCCTGAGCCGGGCATGCTCCCGGAGGGGCCGGTGTTCGGCAAGACCATCGCCTACAACGTCATCGCGAAGATCGGCGAGTTCGAGCCGGGTGGCTA
>JBDTXD010000239.1:0-2538 GCA_040006375.1 Actinomycetota bacterium | reverse complement strand
AGCCCCGTCCCGCTGGAGATCAGCGCCTTGGCGAGCGCCATCCCCGGATCGGCGTCGATCCCCATGACCTCGCCCGTCGACTTCATCTCCGGGCCGAGCACCGTGTCCGCGCCCGGGAACCGTCCGAACGGAAGCACGGCGGCCTTCACGCTGGGGTAGGGCAGGCGCCGGTACCGACGCGATCCGGCGGGCAGGATCCCGCCGGCCGCCAGGTCGGCCAGGGACCGGCCGGCAACCACGAGCGTGGCCACCCGGGCGAGGGAGACCCCGATGACTTTGCTCACGAACGGAACCGTGCGCGAGGCGCGCGGGTTCGCCTCGATGACCCAGATCTTCTCGTCCTTCACTGCCAGTTGAAGGTTCAGGAGTCCGACCACCCCAAGGCGGCGGGCGAGCCTGCGCGCGATGTCCTCGATACGATCGAGTTCGTCATCGGACAAGGTTGCCGGCGGGATCTGACAGGACGAATCACCGGAATGCACCCCGGCTTCCTCGATGTGCTCCATCACCGCCCCGATGAAGACGTCACCCTCGTGGTCGCACACGGCGTCGACATCAACCTCGATGGCCCCTTCCAGGAACCGGTCGATGAGCACCGGATGATCGGGAGACGCCTCGGCCGCCGAGCGAACGAACCGCTCCAGGTCGTCCGCGTCGTACACGATCTCCATCGCGCGGCCGCCCAGGACATAGCTCGGTCGCACGACCACCGGGAAGCCGATGCGCTCAGCGATGACCCGTCCCTCCTCCAAGGTGCGTGCTTCTCCGTGCGGCGGCGCAGGGATCTCCAGCTCGGCCAGGATCTCGGCGAACTTCCCGCGATCCTCCGCCAGATCGATGGCCTCCGGGCTGGTGCCCAGGATGGCGAACCCCTCCTCCCGAAGGGTCTTCGCCAGCCGGAGTGGGGTCTGCCCCCCGAACTGGACGATCACGCCGACGGGCTGTTCGGCCCGGCACACCGCGAGCACGTCCTCGGCTGTGAGCGGCTCGAAGTACAGGCGGCTCGCGGTGTCGTAGTCGGTCGAGACCGTCTCCGGGTTCGAGTTGACCATGACCGATTCGAAGCCGGCCTCCTCCAGCGCGAAAGCAGCGTGCACACATGCGTAGTCGAACTCGATCCCCTGGCCGATCCGGTTCGGTCCGGCGCCTAGGATGAGTACGCGCGGTCTGGTGGCCGGACGCACCTCGGTCTCGTCCTCGTAGGTCGAGTAGTGGTACGGCGTGAGCGCGGGGAACTCGCCGGCGCACGTGTCGACGGTCTTGAACACCGGCTCGATCCCGAGCGCCTCGCGATGCCGCCGGACCTCTGCGTCGGTGGATCCGGACAGCGAGGCGATCCTCGCGTCCGAAAGTCCCAGCCGCTTCGCGCGGCGGAGCTCCTGGACGGTCAGCGTATGCAGCGGCCGTCCTTGGAGGAGCATCGCCTCTTCGACCACCTCAGCGATCTGATCGATGAACCAGGGGTCGATCCGCGAGGCGTCGGCCACCTGCTCGACGGTGAACCCGTCGCGCAGCGCCCGCTCCACCAGGAACAGGCGGCCCTCTCGCCCTTCGGCGAGCCGGTCCAGCGCCACGTCCGCGTCCACGGGTTCGGATGCCGCCCAGCCTTGATCGAACCCGGCCTTCTCGATTCCCCGCCACGCCTTCCCGAGCGCTTCCTTGAAGGTTCGGCCGATGGCCATGGTCTCTCCGACGGACTTCATGGTCGAGGTCAGCCGCGGGTCGGCTTCGGAGAACTTCTCGAACGCGAACCGCGGGATCTTCACCACGGTGTAGTCGATGGAGGGCTCGAAGCTCGCCGGCGTCTCGCCCGTGATGTCGTTCGTGATCTCGTCGAGGTGATAGCCCACGGCGAGGAGGGCGGCGATCTTCGCGATCGGGAACCCGGTGGCCTTGGACGCCAGGGCGCTGGACCGAGACACGCGCGGATTCATCTCGATGAGCACCTGGCGCCCGCTGAGCGGCTCGACCGCGAACTGCACGTTGGACCCTCCGGTTTCCACCCCGATGGCTCTGATGCACGCGATCGCTGCGTCCCGCATCTGCTGGTATTCGCGGTCGGTGAGCGTCTGCGCGGGAGCCACGGTGATGGAGTCACCGGTGTGAACGCCCAGGGGATCCACGTTCTCGATGGAGCAGATGATCACGACGTTGTCAGCCGCGTCGCGCATGACCTCCAATTCGAACTCCTTCCAGCCCGCGATCGACTCTTCGACCAGGATCTCGCTCACCGGACTGATCTCGAGCGACCGCCCGGCGAGTGCCTCGAGTTCTGCCGGCGTGCCCGCGAACCCGGATCCGCCGCCTCCCAGGGTGAACGAGGGACGCACGATGAGCGGATATCCGATGGCCTCGCCGAGCGCCATCGCTTCGGCGAGCGTACGCGCGACCCCTGCACGCGGGACGTCCAGGCCCGCGGCGAGCATCGTCTCCTTGAAGCCGCTCCGGTCCTCCGCCCGGTGGATGGCATCCAGCTTGGCCCCGATGAGTTCGATGCCCAGTCGATCCAGATCCCCGGATTCCGCCAGCGTGACCGCG
>JBDTXD010000238.1:0-2580 GCA_040006375.1 Actinomycetota bacterium | reverse complement strand
GCCAAGGACGAACTCAAAGAGATCGTCGAGTTCCTGCGGAACCCGAAGAAGTACCAGCGCCTGGGCGGCCGCATCCCGAAGGGCGTGCTGCTCCTGGGTCCTCCCGGATGCGGCAAGACGCTGCTCGCGCGCGCGGTGGCCGGCGAGGCCAACGTCCCATTCTTCTTCATGAGCGGTTCTGAGTTCGTGGAGATGTTCGTCGGCCTGGGTGCCGCAAGGGTGCGGGAGCTGTTCCAGCAGGCGAAGGAGAAGGCTCCCGCATTGGTCTTCCTGGACGAGATCGACACCATCGGCAAGGGCCGCGCGGGCGTGAGCGGCGCCGGGTTCGGCGCCCACGACGAGCGCGAACAGACCCTGAACCAGCTGCTCGTCGAGATGGACGGATTCGACGCGAGCAAGGGGGTCATCATCATGGCCGCCACGAACCGGCCCGACGTCCTGGACCCGGCCCTGGTCCGGCCCGGCCGTTTCGACCGTCAGGTGGTCGTCGACCGCCCCGACCTGCACGGGCGTGAGGAGATCCTTCGCGTGCACGCCCGCGGCGTGGCACTGGACCCCACCGTCGACCTTCGGACCATCGCTGCGCGAACCCCCGGCTTCACGGGCGCGGACCTTGAGAACGTGGTGAATGAGGCCGCGCTGCTCGCCGCACGGCGCGAGAAGAACTCCGTGACCGAGCACGAACTGGAAGAGGCCATCGACCGTTCGTCGATGGGGCTGGAGCGCAAGTCCCGGGTCATGAGTCCGAAAGAGAAGACACGCGTCGCCTCCCACGAGATGGGGCACGCGCTGGTCGCCCACTACTGCGAGAACCTGGACCCGGTGCACCGGATCACGATCATCCCGCGCGGTACGGCCGCGCTGGGCCTGACCATGACGCGCCCACTCGAGGACCGATATCTGGCGACCGAACCCGAACTGAAAGACATGCTGGCGTTCGCCATGGGCGGACGGGTGGCCGAGGAGATCGTCTACGACGAGATCTCGACGGGAGCCCAGAACGACCTGGAACGCGCGACGCAGATCGCGCGCGCCATGGTGTCGGAATACGGGATGAGCGAGAAGGTTGGCCCGCTGTCGTTCGGACATGAAGACCCCAACGCGTTCTTCGGCGGGTCGAACGGGAAGATGTCGGGCGCCACCGCACAGACCATCGACGAGGAGGTCTCCCGCCTGTTGGCCGAGGCACACACGCAGGCCGAGAACATCCTGAAGGAACGCCGTGACCTGCTGGACCGTCTCTCCGCACTGCTGCTGGTGACCGAGACCATCGACGGGGACGACCTCAAGGCCTTCGCGGACGGCACCAAGGCGATCCCCGATCCGGAGGTCGTCGCGCGGGATGCCAAGAACGCGGCCGCCGCGGCCGTCCAGCAGCCCGCGATGCCCTCACCCGAACATCACGGTGGCCGGCAGATCATCCCGCCGACACCGCCGATGCCCGCCTAGCTCGGGCCGCGTCCGTCGGTTCAGTCAGTGATGGTGGTCGGGCCCGTGGTCGTGCGGTTCGGGGGGATTCGGGTCCACGCACAGGTCCCAGCGATCGCGCCATCTGTCTAGGAACCGGTAGTAGTTCCGTTTCGACAGGCGAGCGCGATCCTCGGGCGAGGTGTTGAACCACATCCGGTGTTCGTGCTTCTTCGCGGGTACGGGGACGACGACCGCCCTGGCGCCGGTGTCCTTCACACGGAACGAATACTCGATGTCGGCGGTGCGGTACCACTTGAACTTCTCGTCGAATAGCCCCGCGGTCAGGAGCATCTCCCGCCGCATGGCCATGAAGTAGCCCTCGATCGCGTCCACGTCGCCCGCTCCGGCGGCTGCGTCGAACTCGCGGAGATCTCGGGTCACGATGCCGAACGGCCCGGCAACCCCCACGCCCGGATCCGCCAGCACGGCCTCCAGGGGTCCGAACACGTCGCCATCCGGTTCGACCGATCCATCCATGACGAACACCAGGCGTCCGCGCGAGCGCTTAAGCCCTGCGTTCCTGGCGGCCGCCCACCCGGTCCCCTCCTGGAGCTCGAGGACCTCGACGTCCTGGCCGTAGCGGGTGGGCTCGGTACCCGTTACGTCGGAAACCACGTAGTGGACGGTGCGGCCGGCCTCCTGTTCGCGGAACGCGAGGATCGCCCGGACCACGTCCTCGGGCCATCCCTGCACGACCCACTGCACCGAGACGTCGGCGGTAGGTTCCTCCTCCAGCACGGAAACGACGTCGGCCGCGCGCTTGCGCACCCCCGCAGGTTCATCGGCATCCACCGAGGCGGGCGTGAGCGTGAAGCCGTCCGGAACGTCGGCAACGATCCAACCGGCGCCCGCGATCTCATCACGGAGGCGATCGGCCAACGCGAAATCCTTCGCGGCGCGCGCGAGCGCCCGGGCGGCCGCAAGTTGCTTGAGATCCTCCGGCGCTGCAGCCATCGCGTCCCTTCCGGCCGGTAGAACCCGCTTACGCGGTCGGCGCCTTCGTCGCATCCCGCAGGCGGCCCGCCACGGCCTGCAGGGTCTTGAGCGCGATCGAGGGGTGTTCGTGCATGAGTCCCCGGAACACCCACTCGGTGATGCCGAGCAACTCGA
>JBDTXD010000237.1:0-2606 GCA_040006375.1 Actinomycetota bacterium | reverse complement strand
ATCGCGAAGGAATACGCAGAAGCCGCGGCTTCGCGTGATTTCGAACGGGCCGAGGGGTGGTTCGCGACCGCGAAGCTCGTCGCTGCCCGCGAGGCCGACCGGGCGAGCGAACCCAGCCGATTCACACGCCAACCGATCGGGTCGCCCACCGGTCGATGACCGCAGGACTCACCGGGGCGATGCTCCCCACGAGCGCCAGGTAGGACCCCGGCTCCGCAGGTCCGTGTCTGATGCTTCGCAGCGCCCACGGAAGCGCCTCGCGCCCTCGGCCGAGCGAGGCATACCCGAACGCCATGGTCCGCTCCAAACGAGACAGGAGCCGGCGGCACGTCCGCAGCTCGGGATGGGCGCGCAACAGGTAGGGGATCCCGTCTACGGCCACCCGCCACCGCTCGTCGGCATCGGAAGGTCCCTCCCGATGGATCCGGACCAACGCATCGCGCACCATCACCACCGGGGCGCCTTTCGAGGCTCGGAGGAGCCATTCGAAGTCCTGGCCGTAACCACCCGGACACCCCTCATCGTATGGACCGATGTCAACTTCATAGGCCTCGCGATCCACCAGGAACGTGGAACCATGGAGTTCGGGCGTTGGGGAACGGCAGAGGTCATCGTGAGAGATGGAGATCGCGGTGGGGACCGCGGGTGTGCGAACCCCGTCCCGCCAGAACTCGACCCCGCACAACACTACCTTCGCGCCCTCCCCGGCATGGAGCGCCTCAACCTGCGCGGAGACCTTGCCAGCCACCCACTCGTCATCGTCGTCACAGAACGCGACCAGGTCCGCGAAGGACACGTCCACGCCGGTGTTCTTCGCGCCGGCACCTCCGGGGGTACGCGCGTTCCGGGTCACGGCGAGCGACCGTCCTTCCGGCAGCGCCACATCTGAAAGGTCGAACGGCTCTGCCTGATCGAACACGACCACGCACGAAAGGTCACCCGGATAATCCTGCGCCAGGATCGACCGCACCGCCCGGCGGAGCTCAGCGGGGCGGTGCTGGGTGGGGACCACAACGGCGACGCTCGGCCATCCGATGACGGTCACGGATCATCTCGCGTCGGCTGCTCCATCCCAGGAGACTCCGACGCGGGCACACCAATCGTCAATAGGCTCCCCTGGAGGAAACCAAGGCGGGAAGGGTCTTGGCCAGGATGTAGAGGTCGTAGGCGATGGACCAGTTCTCGATATAGAACAGGTCCAGACGGACGCAGTCGTCGAAGGACAGCTCGCTCCTGCCGCTCACCTGCCACAGACCCGTGATCCCCGGCGGCACTTCGAGACGGTCGAACTGCCAATCGGCGTACTGCGTGACTTCTTCGGGCAGCGGTGGACGAGGGCCGACGAGGCTCATGTCGCCCCTGATCACGTTGATCAGCTGCGGGAACTCATCCAGGCTGAACTTGCGCAGGATCCGGCCCATCGGCGTGACCCGGGGGTCGTCCTTCAGTTTGAACATGAGGCTGTCCACGCCGTGCTGTTCGCGGAGCGAATCGATCATCTGATCGGCACCCAGCCGCATCGTGCGGAACTTCAAGATGGTGAATGGACGCCCGCGATGGCCAACCCGGCGCTGTCGGAAGAACACCGCCCCGGGTGAGGTGAGTTTGATGGCCACGGCGATCGCCAAGAAGAGCGGGGAGAGCACGAGAGCTCCGATCCCGGCGACGGTCAGGTCGAACGCCCGCTTGGCGATCACCTGCGTCCCGGTCAACCGGACCGGCCGAAGGGACAGCGCCGTGAGACCTCCCAGGGGCTGAACGGTCAGTCTCGATGCGAGCACCTCCGGCATCGTTGCCGTGATCCGCACTTCGACACCCTCCAGACGCACCGCCTTCGCCACGTGACCCATCTCCTCGGGCGACATCGCGCTCGAAGCCACGAACACGCATTCGGCGTGGGTGTCGCGGATGAGGTCTCGCAGCTCCGTCACGGAGCCCATGACGGGCAACCGAGGCGGATTCGCAGCAGCGGCATGCGTGGTCACCATCCCGATCGCCTTGAACCCGAACGTCGGCCGGCCCATGACGTCAACAAGATGATCGGCTTCATCGTTCGTGCCGACGATGAGCGTCGGGAAAGACAACCGTCCCTTGGCTCGAGCCCGTCCGATCCAGAAGTGCCACACTCGTCTGGATCCCAAACCAAGGATCAACCCGAGCGCCCAGGAGACCGCGAGCCAGGACCGGGAGAAGGAAGCGAGCGACCAGAATGAGATGGTGACCAAGCCCGTGAGGCCCAGGGATACCGCCAGGATGATCCGTCGGAATTCCTCGGCGGGGGTGAAACGGTAGGCGTCGTAGAGGTGGAACCCTGCGTAGACCGCGACCACGACGAACGGAGCGCCGAGCAACAGGAGGAGGAAATCACCCTCCGGCACACGGAATCCGAACCAGATCCAGTGAGCGAGCACCATCGACGCCACGATGGCGAGCGTGTCGGTCACGGCGACTAGGCGGTAGAGCCGGCGGTAATCCGCTCTGGCGCTGGAGACCTCACCCGAGCGGGCGTCGGGTAGTGCAACGCGCAGGGCCCGGGCGTGCGTCCCCGCTGCGTTCGCATCCTCAACACGTCCCTGCATGTGGGGCCTCCTGCAGATGGTTCTGCC
>JBDTXD010000236.1:0-2630 GCA_040006375.1 Actinomycetota bacterium | reverse complement strand
ACGCTCGGGAACGCACGGAGGAACGCCGGCGCGCTCAAGGCAGTGACCACGCAAACATCCAGCACGCCGTCGTTGATGCGAGCCTTCGGCAGCACGCGCATGCCGCCCCCGGACGCGGGCGCGTTCCCCACCACCACCAGCATCGCCTCGACGTCGAGGCGCTCCTCATCCACGGAGATCACGAAGCGCGCGGGCTTGAACTTGGGAAGGGTGCGCACGACCGCCGCGATATACGTTCCCGTGGTGCCGAGCCGGATGCGCATCCCGTTGGCGGTCTCGTTCACATCCGAATCGAACCCCGCACCTGCGATGTTGACGTAGTGCTGTATCTCGACCCCACACGTGAGCTTCACTACATCCATCTGCACGATCGTGGGCTCCGATAGCAGGCGCACCGCCGCGGCGAGCTTTCCCGCGCCGATACCGGTGGCGAAATCGTCTCCGGTCCCGCCCGGCAGAACCGCGAGCGCGGCGCCGGTCCCCAGGAGTCCGTTCGCGGCCAAGTGCACGCTCCCGTCGCCGCCGAGGACCGCGACGATCCGTGTCCCCTGCTCCCCCGACTCCCGGGCGAGACGCGTGAGGTCCTCGGGCGAGGTGGACACGCGGATCTCGTGATCGATCCCGGCCTCATGCAAGAGGCGCGCAACCTTACCGACCAACGACCCCGACCGGCCGTGACCTGCCGCGGGATTCGCGACCACCACGACTCCCGGCATCGACGGCAGCCTAGGCGCCTGGGGACCCGGGGAGCCCGCCGATACCGCCGCCGGCGACCGGCGCGCCGGATGGCGGCGGCGGGAAGATCCCCACCGATGCCAGGGCTTCCTGCAGCTGTCGCCACCCATCGTTGAAGAGGGCGGCCGCCGAGGTCTGTTCCGCGGTTGCGGCCGCAGCTAGGGCGGTGCGGGCACTGCCGGTTGCCTCCGCGGCATGTTCGACCAACGTCGCCGACTGCGCGTAGAGATCGAGACCGGCGAGCATCTGCGACTTCGAGCCGACCAAGCTGTTCGTGGTCGCCACATCGAAGCCCTTCCCCTGCACGATCTTGGTGGGGATGTCTATGCCGCTCAGTGCCTTCTCGGCCGCTTTTGCGTCCGCCTGGGCTTTCTTGACCGTGGCGGAGAGGTTCGGGGCCGCGGTTCCATCGCCGAGTGAGGCGGTCGCGGTGCTGAGATCGGCGAATACGGTTGGGTTCCCCGGTCCGGTTGGAGCCGTGCCCACATCGGCGATCGCCGCGTCGACGGTCCCCTTCCACGACTGCACGGCGAGCTTGCGTTTCCCTGCCTGCGCCGACTTCACCGCCGCCGCGGCGGTTGCCTTCTTCTTGCCGTTCTCGACGCGGAGGCCATTGGTGAGCCATACACCGAACCAGAAGATAAGGAGTCCTGTGATGAGGGCGAGCGTCAGCTGCACCAGCCTCCGCTGGAGGAACGGGGTCGGGGGGGTCACGACCTCGCGTCGGGGCGCGCGCGCCGGCGCCTTCGGCCTTGACTTGGACTTCTTCCCTTTGATTGCCATCCGGCTCCTACTTCTTCATGAGGCGACCGACGATGATAGCGGCCTCGTAGAACAGCACCATGGGGATCATGAGCGCGAGCATCGTATACGGGTCGGAGCTCGGAGTGATCACCGCAGCGAAGATGGAGATCCCCAGCACCGCGAAGCGCCGTACCCTCCGTAGCTGTCTCGTGCTGAGCACACCGACGATCTCTAGGAAGACCAGCACGACCGGAAAGAGGAACGAGACCCCGAACGCGATCGCCACAAGGACGTAGAACGTCACGTACTGCGTCACGGAGATGAGGGGAGAGGCAGTGTTCCCCGCGAATCCCAGGAGGAAGCTGAGCGCCTTCGGCAGCGTGATGATAGCCACCGCAGCACCCGAGGCGAACAACACCACCGAACTCGCGATGAACGGCACCACCATCTTCCTCTCCCGCTCATGCAGCCCGGGAACGATGAACGACCACAGCTGGTACAGAAGGATCGGCAATGCGAGGACGGCCCCCAGATAGAAGACGATCTGGATCTTGACGAGCATCCCGTCGAGCAGACCCGTGAAGATCAGCTTGCAGCCCCCGATGGGCTGATCCGCTTTCCGCACTGATACGACGTACTGGCAGTACGGGCGCTGCATGAATCTGATCACCCGGTCGTATAGGAACCACCCCCCCACTGCGCCTGCCAAGATCGCAACCGCCGCGACGATGATGCGGTGGCGGAGTTCCTCGAGGTGCTCCATCACCGTCATCGTTCCGCTTCGCGCGGTCGGCTCCTTTCGACGGAACTTCGGGATGACCGTCATGGCGCGCTCAGCGGGGGCTCGTCGACGTCGGGGACCGGCGGAGTCGCGGCAGCCGGTTCGGTGGAGGCTACGACCCCGTTCTGCGCCGCGGGCCTTCCGATCGCATCGTCGGTCTCCTCGGACTGCTCCGAGCGGCCGGCTTCGCCGAGATCGTCGGTCACGCCTGTTTCATCCTCGGCGTCCAGATCACCTTCCTCTGCCACGCGGCTCTTGTGCGGCGTCGGCTTCGGGGCGGGTGGCGTGATGAAGTTCCCGTCGGGATCCTTCAGATCGATGTACTGATCCAGGTTCACCATGTCCTTCACGTCGTCCTGGATCTGCCGGA
>JBDTXD010000235.1:0-2638 GCA_040006375.1 Actinomycetota bacterium | reverse complement strand
ACCGACGTCACCGCGACGGCGGCCGGAGCCCCGGTCGCGGGCGCGATGACCGGCGGCGCCACCGGGTGGCACAGCCGTTGGGCGCTTCTGACCGGCACGCGATACACGGTGCACGCGACCGCGGTCGATGTCGCCGGCACCTCCGTGACCCGCACCAGCACCTTCCAGACCCTGAGCCCCCAGCGCACGTTCTCGACGTCGATCTTCGAGGGCGCGGGCAAGTCCTACGGCGTCGGGATGCCGATCATCCTGAACTTCAGTTCGCCCGTCCGCGACAAGAAGGCCATCGAACGCTCGCTCCAGATCCGAACCTCCGCGCCCGTGGTGGGGGCCTGGTACTGGGACGGCGATCAAACCCTGTACTTCCGGCCGCGCGACTACTGGCCATCCCACACGAAGGTCGACTTCACCGGACATCTGGACGGTGTCCAGAGCGCGCCGGGCGTCTACGGCGTCCACACCCTCACGCAGAGCTTCTCGATCGGACGCTCGTTGATCTCGGTCGCCGACACCCGCACGCACCACGTGAAGATCTACCTGGACCAGCATCTGTTCGGGAACTGGCCGATGAGCTCGGGCCGGACCGGCGATGAGACGCCGAACGGCACGTACCTCTCTATGGACAAGACGAACCCTGAAGAGATGATCGGGCCCGGGTACGACATCCTGGTTCCCTGGTCCGTGCGGTTCACGCTCTCGGGCGACTTCATGCACGACGCCTACTGGTCGGTCAACGAGCAGGGGTTCGCGAACGTGAGCCACGGATGCGTGAACCTGTCCCCGGCTAACGCCGAGAGGTACTACAAGATGTCCATCCAGGGCGATCCAGTGACCATCGCGGGTAGTCCCAAGGCCGGCAGGTGGGGCGATGGGTGGACCGTGTGGTTCCTGAGTTGGTCCGATCTCCTGGATGGCAGCTCGCTCCATCAGGCCGTGCAAGCCGGGCCGGACGGGAGCTCGTTCGTGAATCGCGGCGCGGTCCGTCCTACGCACGCGAAGTCGCCGCTCCGCACATCGCACAACGGCAACGCCGACGCGATCGCGTGAGCGAGGGTCGACCGTACACTTACCCGATGTCCCTGCACCCGGGTCTCGCCGCGGTGGTGTTCGACCTGGACGGCACGCTTCTGGACTCGTTCGCTGCGCAGATCGGGAGCTACCGCCTTGCCATCCTCGACCTTGATGGGCCGAACTACACGGATGCGGAGATCGTCGATGCGTTCGCACTCGGTTCCGCGTCCCAGATGATGGCGACGCTGATCGGCCGCCCTGTTGGGGAGGAGGCCGTGATCCGCTACGAGACCCATCTGCGCTCGCAGGCGGCGGCGGTGTCTTCCTATCCCGGGGTCGAAGAGGCGCTCGCGACACTCGGACGTCGGTTCGCCCTGGCGGTGTTCACCGCCGCCAACACATCCGCGGCGGAGTGGTTGCTGCAGGCTGCGGGACTCCTAGGATCGTTCGCAAGCGTGGTGGGGGCCGATCTCGTCGCACGCACGAAGCCGTCTCCCGACGGGTTGCTGTTGGCATGCGAACGGCTCGGAGTGGCTCCCGGGAACGCAGCCTATGTGGGAGATGCACCCGTCGACGTGGAGGCGGCCCATGCATCCGGGGCGCTCTCCATCATGGCTCGATGGGGCCACTTGTACTCGCCCGAACACGCCGGGGATCTCACCGCCGACACGCCCGACGACCTCGTGAGGCTGCTCATCCCCGAGCTAACGTAGGCTCGCATGAACGGCGAAGACAGGGGCAACCGATGAGCGTTGAAACAGCCTCGATCACCGCGGAGATGCGTCAGGGTTCGGCGCGGATCTGGGATGGCTTGCACGCGCATCCATTCCTCCGTGAACTGGCAGGCGGCACATTGCCGCTCGAGAAGTTCCGATTCTTCCTGGAGCAGGACAACTTCTACCTGATCGACTACGCGCGCTGCCTGGCGATGGGGGCAGCGAAGTCTCAGAGTGAGAAGGAGCTGCGCTACTTCACGGTCGACCTGAACCAGGTGCTCGATGCGGAGCTCCCGAGCAATCGAGGACTCCTGGCGAAGGTGATCGAACTGGGCGCCCCCGACCGTGGCGGTTCGCTCGGGATGGCGCCGGCGACCCTTGCCTACACGAGCTTCATGCAGTCGCTCGCCGCGCGCGGTGGGACGCTGGAGATCATGGCGGCACTCCTGCCGTGCGCATGGAGTTACGTCGAGATCGCAGCGGCCCTGGCCCCCGAGCTGGCCGGGAGCAGTCACGAGACGTATGCGGCGTGGGTGGGGTATTTCACCCTCCCGTCCAACGTCGAGATGGTCGGGGCGATGCGAACCGACCTCGACGCGCTGGTGATCGAGGAAGGCGCCGGCCCGGCCAGGCGCCGGGAGCTGTCGCGGATCTTCGCGATGAGTTCTCGGTTGGAGCGTTCGTTCTGGGAGATGGCGTACACGCTGGAGCGATGGCCCGATTCGGAGGCGGGCGATGTGGCTTGACCGGCTGCCCGCCACGTTGCTAGAGTCGCCCACCTCGGATCCGAGACTTGGAATATCAGATACTTAATCACGGGGGATAGTCGGCTTGGGGCAGGGGACGGTCATGGACTCGGGGACCTCGCCCGATCCCGACAGCACCATCGGCATCTCCTTCAGCTCCATCCG
>JBDTXD010000234.1:0-2695 GCA_040006375.1 Actinomycetota bacterium | reverse complement strand
AGGTACACGAGATCGGGCGAAGGAGCCACGACGATCGCGGCCAGACCCGCCTGCGGCGCGGATGCCGCCACCCGTCGGAGGCGTTCGAGCTTCGGCGTCATAGTTTCATCAGTATCCGCTGTGGCACCACTTGGAACGTCACCGGCGTCGTTCCGACCAAGATCTGATCGACCACCACAGGCCAGCGCTTCGGCGCATCCACCGCGACGCGGATCTTCGCGCGGAACTCCTGGATGTTCGGGTCCGGGATGTGTCCCCCGTGCTGATAGATGCGCGGGAGCATGGTGTAGGCATCCGAACGTGGCCCCTTGAAGACGAGCGCGTCCAGAACACCGTCGCCCGGGAATGATCGCGGCGAGACGCGCACCCCCCCGCCCGTGTACTGCGCGTTCGCGACGACGATGTTGAATGCCTTGCCTTCGAACGCCTTCCGATCCGAATCCACTTTCACTGCGGAGGGCCGAGAGCGGAGCCACGCGGACCAGAAACCCAGGAACGCTCGGCCGTTTCCCAGCCACCGGGGAAGCCGATCCGCGGCCGCCGCAGCCCTGGCTCCGAGCCCGACCTCCGCGAGGTTGTGGCCGTAGGTGGTGCCCCGCTCCCCTCGCGCGTCCGTGTAGGTGACCTTCATCACGTCGAACGGATACGTGTTGTCCCCGCTCAGACGGTCAAGCGTCATCTCGAAGTCGTCGGGGATGCCCATGGTTCGCATGATGTCGCACCGGGCGCCTGCCGCCAGGACGCCGATCACCGGGTCCTCGATGAGCGGCTCACCGTCGCCGAACATCCCGTTGATCACGTGGTGCACCGTCGCGTCGCTTCCGACGGCGACCACATATCGTCCTCCATCCCCGAGTGCCCGCGCGGCCCCCTCGCAGAGTTGCCGGGGGGTGGTGCACACGGTAAGGGCATAGGCGAGATCTCGCGCGGCCAACCCCCGCTCCACATCCGGGAGCTTCGCGCGCACCGCCCCATCGCCCGCCGAGGCGTCCGCGAAGACATGCAGGGTGCCGAATGGGCTCGTCATCGGCTCGGCACCCTATACGCCGGTGTACGCGACAACGCCGCGGAGGATCGAATCCCGCGCCCGGAGCACGACGTCCGCAACGTCCGCGGGCGCCACATCGGCGACCTGGCGGAGCACGTCGAGGAGCTGCTTGCAGTTCCGAACGAAGTCACCCGGCGCCATCTCCGTTTCCCCGAGGATGTCTTCGAGCGGCTTGCCCTCAGACCAATGGAAGATCGGCGAAGCGAAGCCGGCCTCCAATTCCCGGCAGAGCTGAACCTGATGCTGATCCTCGGTCCGTCGGATGGTTCGCCAGAGGCGCTGGAGTTGGTCGTACCGCTCCGCCGTGAGCGGCGTGGGAAGGTCCCCCGGCAGAGGGACCCGCTCGCGCGCCTCATAGACCACGGTTGACAGGAGCGCCGCCACCTCCGGCGGTTCCAGCCCGTCCAGGATGTGTGCGTCAAGGAGCTCGCCGACCAGCAGATCGCCTTCCCCGTAGATCCGCGTCAGCCTCCGGCCCTTGTCCGTGAGCTCCCATCCCTGGACACAATCGAGCGCCTCCAGCACCGCCAGCACCCGGTCGAACTGACGAGCCAGCGTCTCCGTCCGATGGCGGATCCGCCTGTCGATCCCCTCCAGCTGTCGGGTCAGGGCCGAGGCACGTTCCGCCCATCGGACGTGCTTGGCCCGCTCGGGACATGCGGCGCACGGATGTTCGGCCGCGTTCCGCTCCATCGCGACCGCCTTGCGCTCGAGAGCCGGGTCCCCTGCGGCGGCTCGGTCGGCCTTGGGCTTGAGGCGCAGGGTGACCAGCTGCGCGGCCACATCGCGGCGGAACCGCGAGCTACGCGAGCTGCCGCTGCGCGGGAGCTGGATCCTGGCAAGCACTTGCGGCGGATCGTCCAGATCCTTGGCTCCGAGCCGGAAGAAGGACCGATCCTGCGTGAGCACCGTCGGCTTGCCGTCCCGATACGAGATGACCACCGCCGGCCCGGACCGCTTGCGCGTTCGCCCCAGCTGAATCACGTCGCCGGGCCGGAGCGACCGAAGGGCCTCACGCACCGCGTCGATCCGCTCCTTCTCCTGCCCGCGCCGTTCGTCGTCCCGGAGGGTCCGCGCACCCTCGACCAGGGCCCAGTACTCCCCGAAGTCGCCCAGGTGACAGGCCATATTCTCCCGGTACCCGGCCAGGGCATCGCGGTCCCCGGCCCGGGAGCGTTCCAGCGCGACCACTCCGCGATCGGCGAGGAACTGCCCGAACGAGCTGTTGAGGAGGTGGTGCGCCTGATCGGGGGTGTAGTTCCGAACCAGATTCACCGCCATGTTGTACGAGGGCCGGAAGGAGGAGCTGAGGTCGTAGGTTCGGGTTGCGGCCAGCCCAGCGACCCGCTCGAACGGGACCTGCCGCTGATAGACGACAACCGCGTGGCCCAAGTCGTCGATGCCGCGGCGGCCGGCGCGCCCCGTGAGCTGCGTGTACTCCCCCGGGGTCAAGATCTCGTGCCGCTCCCCCTGGAACTTCCACAGGTCCTCGATGACCACCGTTTTCGCCGGCATGTTGATGCCCAGGCTGAGCGTTTCCGTCGCGAACAGCACCTTCACCAGGCCGGCCTCGAAGAGTTCCTCGACGGTCTCCTTGAACATCGGGAGCATCCCCGCGTGATGGGCCGCCACCCCCACACTGAGCCC
>JBDTXD010000233.1:0-2712 GCA_040006375.1 Actinomycetota bacterium | reverse complement strand
GATCAAGGAGCACCTGGCAGGCAGAGGGCTGGAGGTGCGCACGTGAGCGAGGACCGTTTGCCTGTAGACCTGGACGGCCTGCGGTTCGATGCCGACGGGTTGATCCCCGTGATCGCGCAGGACGCCGACACGAGCGAGGTCCTCATGCTCGCGTGGGCCAACCGAGAAGCCGTGCAGCGCACGCTCGATGAGGGCCGCATGGTCTACTGGAGCCGTAGCAGGGGCGAACTCTGGCGCAAAGGCGACACCAGCGGCCACGCGCAGCACTGGACCGAGCTCCGCGTGGACTGTGACGCCGACGTCGTCCTTGCCACCGTGCACCAGGAGGGCGCCGCCTGCCACACCGGCGAACGCACCTGCTTCTACCGAGACCTCTCAGGAAGGGATCGCTGATGTTGAAGCTCGTCATCCCGAAGGGTTCGTTGGAGGAACAGACTCTTCGGCTCTTCGAGGCCGCCGACCTGGACGTGCGCCGTGGCTCCAGCCGCGACTACCACGGGACCATCGATGACGACCGCATCGACCGCGTGAGCGTGCTCCGTCCCCAGGAGATCCCCGTCTACATCGAGCAAGGGCTGTTCGACCTGGGCATCACCGGCCAGGACTGGATCGCCGAGACGCAGGCCGACGTCGAGGTACTGACCCCGCTCAGATACGCGAAGACCGGGACGGGTCACGGCACGAAGATCGTGCTCGCCGTCCCCAACGAGCACCCGGCGAACAGCGCGAAGGAGATGCCACCCGGCACGCGCATCTCCACTGAGTTCGTGAACCTGACCGAGCGCTACTTCGAAGAGCTGGGGATCTCGGTCCAGGTTGCGTGGAGCTACGGGGCGACCGAAGCCAAGGTGCCCGAGATCGTCGATGCCATCGTCGACATCACGGAGACCGGGAGCACGCTCCGAGCACACGGCATGAAGATCATCGAGACCCTGATGACATCGGACGCCGTCCTGATCGCGAACCGCCGGGCGGTGGCCGAGCCCAGGCTGCTCGCGGCGATGGACGACATCACCACGCTGCTGCTGGGCGCACTCCGCGCCGAGGGCCGCGTGCTCATCAAGCTCAACGTCGGCGAAGACGAGCTGGAGGCCGTGTTGAAGGTGGTCCCGTCGATGAAGGCTCCGACCGTCTCGCCGCTGGCCCACGGGGGGTACGCGGTGGAGACGGTGGCCGAGAAACGAACGGTGAACCGCCTGATCCCCGAACTCCTGGCGGCCGGCGCGAGCGACATCCTGGAACTGCCCATCTCCAAGATCGTCCCGTAGCTGCAGGTTGCACTTGTGGCCACGCCCTCCTAGGCTCCCGCTAGGACCCTGGAGGCCTCCATGCGTGTATCTCGTCCGCTGATCGCTTGCATCTGTCTCGTAACGCTTGTCGCGCTGGCGGTTCCCGCCTACGCCCTCACTCCCGGCGAACTCGATCCGACGTTCGGGCAGGGTGGGAAAGCCACGGCGCTCTCACAAGGCGGCGCCGGGTACGCGGTAGCGATGGATACGCACGGACGAGTGGTGACGGCGGGCTACACGGTCGGAGGCAGCCCGAACTTCGTGGTGGCGCGCTTCCTGCAGAACGGCACCCTGGACACGACGTTCGGCGACCTGGGACGAACCATCCTTGACCTGGGTGGTGCGGACCGCGCCTACGCGCTGGCGTTCCAGACGGACGAGAAGATCGTCCTCGCGGGTGAGAGCGATTCCGCGGGGCGAAGTCGGATGGCGGTGGCCCGTTTCAACGCGAACGGGCGGGTCGACACGACGTTCGGCGGACACGATGGGTTCGTGCTCACATCGTTCGGGAAGGATCACCAGGTGGCGAACGCTGTGATCTTCACACCGGACGAGAAGATCGTGGTGGCGGGGTTCACATCCGCCGGGACGAACGCTCGTTCGGCGATGGCGCGCTACGACATCGGGGGAACGCTCGATCATTCGTTCAGCGGTGATGGCCGCGCGTCGTTCGACCTGAGCCATAGCGACGAGCAGTTCGAGGCACTCTCGTGGGACGAGGGGAATTACGTGCTGGCCGGCTACGCGGATGTGAACTCGGTCCCGGCGTTCTCGGTAGCCAGTGTCCTCGGCACCGGCCGGTTGAACGATCAGTTCAACCACAACGGGTTCAACACCACGAACGTGTCGGTCGGGCGGGATCTGGGCTTCGCCATGGTGCAGCAACCAGACGGCAAGATCGTCGTCGCGGGACGCGCCGGGAACGGCGGGCGCAACGACTGGGGCTCGGTTCGCTATATGCCGAACGGCGGCGTCGACAAGTCGTGGGGAAAACGGGGGCGCGTGGTCACCTCGTTCGGCAAGTCCTTCGACGTGGCGTACGGGATCGCGATGCAGGCGAACGGCAAGATGGTGGTTGTGGGCCGCGTCCATCGGACGACCACGGGATCGGACTTCGGCCTGGTGCGCTACAACACCGACGGATCGATCAACCAGGCCTTCGGGACCAAGGGGAAGGTGAAGACGGACTTCGCGGGCGGCGCAGATACCGCGCGCGGCATCGTCATCACCGACTCGAACCGCAGGATGGTGGTCGTCGGGGACGCCATGAAGAACGGCGTACGGAAGTTGGCCCTGGCCCGCTACGTGGAGTGATCCACCCACCGGATCTCGGGATACCCGCGGGAAGGGGCCGGATGGCCCCTTGACGGGGGGGTGCCGTTTCTGGCATCCTGGCCGGGATGTTTGAACGAGCGTTCAATCC
>JBDTXD010000232.1:0-2791 GCA_040006375.1 Actinomycetota bacterium | reverse complement strand
CGACCGCATCCGGAGCCAGCCGCCCGCGCCGAGCAGCACGATGAAGGCCACCGCGAGACCGATCCCGATGGGCGATCCCGACGGGGGGTTCCCGGTGCTGTCCAGCTGGCCAGCTGCAGCGATCCGTGTCGGATCGCCGAGCGGCGCCGCGGAGCCGGAGTGCGGTGCATGCACCTTCGGCGAGGGCGAACGCTCGTGCGGCGAGTGCGTGGCGCCGTGGCTCGGACCGTCCGAAGGATTGGCGGAGGGATGAGTGCTCGGGCCCGACGGGTTCGCGTTGCCACCACCGCTGCCAACACCGTTTCCACCACCGTTCCCGCCGTGGCCACCACCCGGTGTTGGCCGCGGTGTCGGGCTCAGCGAGGTCGTACACACATCCGTGAGGGAGGTCGCCGGCGGCTGCTGGTGCGTGGTCCCGTCGATCCCGCTCCCCCACGCCCATCCCTGGACGTCCCCATCGTGGACGGTCACGCTCCCGGCGCCGGTGGATGACCACGTCCACCCACCCGAACCGTTCCCCAGCCAATAGCCCCAGAATTGCGATTGGCCGGTCAGGCAGTCATCGCCCGCAGGCCCGCCGACGCCGTTCAACATGCAGACAGCCTGTCCACCGAAGCCAAGGCGATAGCTCAAACCGAACTGTTGTCCGGCCTTCTGAACCAGCTGGATCCCACTGACCGAGGCTGCGCCGAGCGCAACGCAATAGGAGGAGACCTTCGACCCGGTGTCCACGACCAACGCGGCATGTGGCGATCCGCTCAACGCGGCGGCACACGCCGGCGCGTTCCCCGCCAGAGCCGGGCCGAAGCCCAGTCCCGCCGCGGGCAGCATCGAGAGTCCCAGCGAGAGCGAGAACCGCCGGATGGTTCGGTTCATGACCTCATGCGCAAGCCGGTGGCTTCGTTGGGTCCGCGGTGTCGAACCCGCCGGGCATGATGGGTAACGGCGCCTGCACGATCGCGGGCACCGCTCCGATGGTCGCTCCGATGTCCGGTGAGCCGGGGACCGAGCCGTTCCAGCTGTAGGCCCATGCTCCGCATCCGAGTTGGAGCGCGCGCAGTGCCGGCACCCCGCCGGCCGGGACGGTCCTGGATGCGGAGGCATACGCCTGGATGACGAGAGCCGTCGAGTTCGCGTCGGTGCTGAGGAAGCCGGTGCTGTACGACCATCCGCCGTGACCTGGATCGCGAACGGTCGGGAAGAACGCGAACGGATCGGCGCTCCATGTGATCCTGTTCGCGTCCTCCAGGCCCATCACCGCGTAAGCGGTCGTGTTCGAGTCCGACGTGAAGTAGTCGTTGACGGGATCGCCGTTGAAGCAATGTGGGTCATCGGTCGACGGGTTGTACGGCGCGTCGTAGGCCCAGCCGCCATCGGGGCATTGAGCCTTGATTAGCCACGCATAGGCTCTGGCAGGGGGCTGCGCTCCCGCGGCTTCGAGCGCAAGCACGATGAGGGCGTCGTCCAACACCGCGGCCGAGCCGTAGTGACCGTTGCTTCGTAGTTGGCTCCGCAACCCGGCCACCATATCGACGCCGTTCACGTTCCGTGGCTCCCGGCCTGCGGCAACGAACGCCATCACCGTTTTGGCCTGCAGCCCACGGCTTGTGATGCTGGCAACGTGGCTCCGCAGGTAGCGGATCGCGCGCCCCACGTTCTCCGAACCCTGTCGGGCAACGACCAATGCGAGCACCGCGTCGGCGGTGGATCCAACGGTCGAGAAGGCCGGGATCGATCCGTTCCGCAACTGCTTGGATGCGATGTAGCGAGCGCCGCGGACGGCCCGGTTCGCATCGGTTGCGGTCGCGGGAACCGTTCCCGCCAGCAGTGCGACGGCGAGCCCCACAGGGACAGCGGCTCGTAATAGACGAGGGATGGTGCGCATATCGGTGACTCCTTCCCGGGCGTACCACGCGCCCAACGGAACGACTCGAGAAGAAGATGGGTCGGCGCCGGCGCCATGCGCGTCCGGCGGTCGACGTCCCTTAGCCTCGAGGGTCGTTCAACCGTGCGTCGCGCAGGGCGGCCTGGCTCGTCCATGGCCCGCGGCGATGCCGCGGTGTGGACCTACAGTTGCGGGACAGCGCCGGAATCCGACCGGCTTCGCCTCCGCGACGCGTGTGCCGGGGCATCGTAACCCATCCGTCCCTCGGGCGGGTCCGACGCTGGGTTGGATCTGACGATCCTGGGTAGAGACAGGGCGCGGCCGGATGCGGCCGGAACCCGCCGATTCGAAGGAGCGATCAGATGGAAGGCTTCACCGAACCGCGTGATCCGAGTCAGCCCGAACCTCCGACCACCATGGAAGACGACATGGAAGAGGACGACCAGGTTGTCCGTGAGGACGACGCAGAACACTCCGAGCCCACAAGTCCGGACGGACCGACCGGTCTGGACGCGATCGACCGCGACGTTGCACGGCAAGATCGGATCGACGAGGTCTTAGACCCCGGTTAGCTTTCGTTGTCGCGAAGGAACCGCTCGATCTCCGAGGCGAGTTCGTCGCCGTTCGGAATACCGTCTTCGCCGGGCATCTCCTCGAGCCGCTCCAGGTACTCGCGGGCTTCGTCTTGATCTTGGATGAGGGCGTCCACGCGCGTGCGCTGGCTGACGGCCTCCTCCGGGAGTTCTCCCAGCGGTAGATCCACGCCGAGGTGCCGGCCCAGGTGATCGAGCAGCGCGATGGTGGCCGGGGTCCACGGGCCGCCGACGTAGTGGGGGACCTGCGCGAAGAACCCGACCGCGCCCACGCCGCTCTCGCTGATGGCGATCTCCAACGCGGAGAGCGCTG
>JBDTXD010000231.1:0-2794 GCA_040006375.1 Actinomycetota bacterium | reverse complement strand
CCGCGGACGGCAAGCCCTCGGCCGACGACCCGCGTGAGAACGGGCCGAGTCTGGGCGACGAGCGCACCACGCTGGTCGAGTCGCTGCGCTGTCTGCGCCTCACGTTGGAGATGAAATGCGCAGGTCTTGATGCGGAGGCCATGGCGCGGCGTTCGGTCGAACCGTCGACGATGTCGCTGCTGGGACTGGTGCGACACCTGGCCGAGGGGGAGCGGGCGACGTTCCGGATGATGATGGCGGGGCAGGAGGCGCCGCCCTTGTTCTGCTCCGAGACCGATCGTGACGGAGACTTCGATGGCGCGGTGCCCGACCCCCGAATGGTTACGCAGGCATGGGACGCATGGCGCGCGGAGGTGGACTTCGCCACGCGGTTCGTCGCCGAGGCACCCAGTCTCGACATCACCGGCGAGGACCCCTTGAATCTGCATGGAAGCGGTGGAGGGTCGATGTCGCTGCGCGAGGCGCTGGTCGGATCGATCCAGGAGTACGCCCGCCACATGGGTCACGTAGACCTGTTACGCGAGCGGATCGACGGACGTGTCGGCCAGTGAGCTTTGTCGCGTAGCGCCTAGCAGCAGACCTGTTACAGCTAGCTGGCCATCCATGCATCGATGCGCTGTTCGACCTCGCGGAGACGGTTGATCGAGGCCTTCAGCATCGCGAGCGTAACGCTCGGGTGCGCCAGCAGGAACGATTGGAAGTCCTCGGCCGGGATCTTCAGCACGCGAACGTCATCCTGCGCTTTCACCGTGGCCATGCGCCGGCTGTCGGTGATCAACGCCATCTCGCCGAAGAACCCGCCGGTCTTGAGGTCATGGAACCGCCCGCCGACCTCGACGCGCGCGACACCCTCCAGCACGATGTACATCCCGTCCCCCACGTCGCCCTCTTCGACGATGGCAGCGCCGGGATCGAACGACATCACCTGGCCGATATCCAGGATCCCGGCAAGGTCATCCGGGGAGAGTTTCGAGAAGAAGGGCATGCTCGCGAGGGCCTCTGTCTCGATCGCAGACTCGCTCATCTCTCCCCTTCCGTCGGTGTCGCGGGGGCAGTGTACCCAGGCCGCGCCCTCGGTCAGCAGTGGATGGTGACCCAGCTGGGCTTGGGGCCGATGGGCACGCCGGCAGCCTTCGCCTTGTCTTTCAGCAAGCCGCGGTAGGTCTGCATGTCCCGGCGGACGAAGTCGCTGTGGGTCTGGCAGCGCCAGCTGGGGTACAGCTCGTGGTGATACGGGCTGTTGCGGTTCTCGTTGTGCCCGATGACGTTGCGAACCTGGATGTCGTACTTCGCCATGAGCCAAAGCGTGAGCTGCAACGACGATCGCATCTGCGCCGCGTCGTTGAGCACCTGCTTGTCGCTGGTTCCGACGTGTTCGATGCCGAACGCCGTATAGTTGAGCCCTACGGCGTGGCGACAGCGGATCCCGAGTGGCACCGTTTGGAAGATGGTGCCCTTCTTGCCGATGATGAACTGCGAGCACACACCCGGGCGTTCGCCGAGGTCGGGGACGTTGGCGGCGAAGTAGTTCCACGCGCTCTGCCAGGAGTTGCCGTCCGTGTAGTGCTCTACCACGACGTGTGGATCGGTCAGTTGGTACGTCCGCGTGCCGTAGTGTCGCTTGGAGTACGCCGCCATCTGGCCTTTGCGCTTCTGCCCGAAGGGGATGTACCTCTGCACGATGTGCGGCTTCAGGTCCGAGGGGTTGACACGCGCCGGTGTTCCCCCGGCGGCATCACCCGCAACCGCGCTCGTTGAGAGACCGATAAGGCCGGCACCCATGAGCAGCGCGACGGCGATGCGGGGAAGTTTCAGCACCGAACCAGCCTACCGCCGGTCGGGCATGAAGCCCGGGAGGTCAGGCCACCCGGAGCCGAGCGAGGGTCCGTTCCTTCCCCAGGAGCTCCAGGGACTCCGGAAGTGGCGGAGAGATGTTCGACCCGGTCACCGCGGCCCGGACCGGCTGGAACGCCTTGGTCCGGTTCAGGCCGTCCTGTGCAGCGAGGGAGTCGAGGGCAGCCTGGATCGGCTCGGCGCCCCACGGCTCGACGGTCTCCAAGGCGTCCGCCGCCCGGACCAGATATCCCTCGGGAGCCTTGGCGATCAACCCCGCGGCCTTCTCGTTCGGGACGATGTCGTCCGTGAACAGGAACCGGAGAAGGTCCGGCGCCTCCGTCAGGGTTTTCATCCGCTCACGGACCATCGGCATCGCGCGGGCGAGCACCGCGGGATCGACCGAGAGGCCCGAGGCGGTGAGGAAGTGGACGCAACGCGCGGCAAGCTCATCGGGTTCGAGCTGCTGGATGTAGTGGTTGTTCATGAACGTGAGTTTGTCCGTATCGAAGGCCGCGGGATTCGACGAGACACGCGAGAGGTCGAACCTCTCGATCAACTCGGCTCGCGAGAAGAACGTGGTCTCCCCATCGGCTGACCAACCCAAGAGCGCCAGGTAGTTGATGAGTGCCTCGGGGAGGTAGCCCTGTTCGCGGAACGCCTCGACGCTGGTGGAGCCGTGCCGCTTGGACAGTGGCTTGCGGTCGGGACCGAGCACCTGCGGCACGTGCGCGTAGGTGGGCGCGGTCCCTCCGAGCGCCTCGATGACCGCGACGTTCCGGGGTGCCGCCGTGAGAAGGTCGTCGCCACGGACCACGTGGGTGATCTCCATCAGCATGTCGTCGACCGCGACCGCCAGCAGGAACACCGGCGACCCATCCGAGCGAACCAGCACGAAGTCCCTGAGTTGCCCGGGCGCCCAGCGGACCTCGCCCTTGACCAGATCCTGCAGCACCCACTC
>JBDTXD010000230.1:0-2795 GCA_040006375.1 Actinomycetota bacterium | reverse complement strand
CGCTGGCGCACGATGATGCTGCCGGCAGGAACCAGCTGACCGCCGTAGACCTTGACGCCGAGGCGTTTGGAGTTGGAGTCGCGACCGTTGCGGGATGACCCGCCACCCTTTTTGTGTGCCATAAGGCCTCCAGGCTAGCAAACGCGGACCGTTCGAGGATCTCAGGCCTCCTCGGCCGCAGCCTCCTCCGTCTCCCCGGGCTTCTCCGTCTCCTCGGGCTTCTCGGCTTTGGGCTTCGCAGCCTTCTTCGTCGAACCCATGGAGACCGTCTCGATCTCGAGCATGGTCAGGATCTGGCGATGGCCGCCGCGCTTGGCGTACCCGGTCTTCGGGCGGTACTTGAAGATCTTGACCTTGTCGCCCTTCTGTTCGCCCAAGGGCTTGGCCGTGACGCTCGCGCTCGCGGCCTCGGCGCCGACGTGGGTCTTGCCGTCGTCGTCCACTACGAGGATGGGCTGGAAGGTGAGCGTCTTGCCGTCGTGGACGAGCTTCTCGACCTCGATAACGTCGCCGGCCTTCACCTTGTACTGCTTGCCGCCTGTCTTGATGACCGCATACATGGTTGGTTCCTCTCAGGCTTCGTAGTTGACGAGTATGCCTCTGCCCTCGCAGGTCGGACATGTTTCCGAGAACGATTCGACCAGACCGCCGGACACACGCTTGCGCGTCACCTGCATGAGCCCGAGCGGTCCGATCTCGAAGATCTGCGAGCGCGTCTTGTCGATGGCCAACGCATCGCGCATGGTGTCCTCGACCTGCTTCTTGTTCTTCTCCAGCAACATATCGATGAAGTCGATGACGATGATCCCGCCGATGTCGCGCAGTCGCAGTTGGCGGCCCACCTCGGACGCCGCCTCCAGGTTCGTGTTCTTCACCGTTTCCTCGAGGTTGGTCTTGCCGACGGCCTTCCCGGTGTTCACGTCGACGATGGTCATGGCCTCGGTTCGTTCGATGATGAGGTAGCCGCCGGAGGGGAGCCACACCTTCCGGTCCAGCGCCTTGTGGATCTGCTCGACGATCCGGTGTTCCTCGAACGCGGGAAGCTTCCCCCTGTGGAGCGTGATCTTCGGCGCAAGGTCGGGGGCAACCTCGTTCACGTAGCGCATGATCCTGTCGTAGACCGACTGGGAGTCCGTGACCAGACCCTTGTACTCCTCGTCGTTGAAGAGGTCGCGGAATACCCGGACGGTGAGCTCGGGCTCCTCGTAGAGGATCGCCGGCGCCTTCACCTTCTTCGCTTTGCGGTTGATCTCGTCCCACTCGCGGACCAGCCGCTGTAGGTCGGTGGTGAGCGCCTCCTCCGAAGCTCCCTCGGCGGCCGTTCGAACGATGATGCCGTGTCCGTCGGTCCGCACTTTCTTGATGATGGCTTTTAGGCGCTTGCGTTCTTCATCCGGCAGGCGGCGGCTGATCCCGCTCACGGCCTGATCCGGCGCGAGCACCAGGAACCGGCCGGGCATCGAGATCTGTGCGGTTAGGCGGGCGCCTTTGCCGCCCATCGGGTCCTTCGTGACCTGGACCATGACGGCCTGTCCCGACTTCAAGACCTGTTCGATCCTGGGTTGCGGCCCCTCGAGGTCTTCAGGCGAGTAGTTGACCTCACCCGCGTACAGGACCCCGTTGCGCCCGCGGCCGATATCGACGAACGCAGCCTCCATGCCGGGGAGCACATTCTGCACCCGACCCAGGAAGACGTTCCCCACCAAGGAGGTGGCGCCGGTGCGTGTGACGTAGTGCTGCACCAGGACGTCCTCCTCCAGCACGGCGATCTGATCGCGGTCGCCGTGCTCGGTGATGACCATGAGCTTGTCAGTGATACGTGGTGGCGTGGGCATCGGTTCGCGGCGGCGACGGCCGTCACGGCCTCCGACGCGCCCGGTCCTTGAGCGGCTGCTCCTGATCCCGCGGGTGGAACCCCCCGCAGCGATGTGCGCTTCGAGCGACTTCTCACTGGTGGCCCGCCCGCCACGTTCGGCCTTGGGGGCCTCCGGGGTATCGGACGCGGCCTTGGGACCCCCTGAACCGCGTCTTCCCCGGCGCCTGCTGCGCGAAGCGGCAGTGCCCTCCGCGTCCTGATCGGGCAGCGCATCTTCGCGCTGCGCATCGGGACCGTCGGTCGGCGGGGCATCGTCGTCTGCGCGCGCGTCATCCCGGGAGGCGGCGCCTCGGGTTCGCGAAGGGGCGGTGGTGCGTTGGGAAGATTGGCGCCCACGACCCGATCGGGGTTGGCCATCGCTCTGGCCGGACTGTGGCTTGGGGGAACGGGTTCGGGCAGCGGTTGTATCGGACCGATCCTGCGGTTCGGTTCGCCCGGACGGAGCGGCGTCAT
This sequence comes from Actinomycetota bacterium, assembly GCA_040006375.1. Taxonomy (GTDB): domain Bacteria; phylum Actinomycetota; class UBA4738; order UBA4738; family HRBIN12; genus JANXVR01. Next base: position 466 of record JBDTXD010000230.1, on the reverse strand, counting down.
CCGCCGTGGAGCCATCCTCGGTCGTGCGGGCCGCGCCGCCTCCGCGTCCACCGCGGCCACGGCCGCCGCGGCGCCGCCCGGCGCCGCCGGCGCCGACCGCACTATCACCATCGTCCGAACGGTCGTTGGACTCGCCGCCTCGGTCTCGACGCTCGGGATCGCGGTCACGGGCGGGGGGCGTCCCGGAGGGTGCACGCTCGGGCCGGGGTTCGACGGCCGGGCGGGGGAGGCGCTGGATGACCGCGGGTTCCTGGATACCGAACTTCGGCGCACTTGGCTTGGGTGGCCGAGGGGACGCGGGTGGCGCGTCCGAAGCTGCCGGGGCCGGGGTTCCATCAGCCGGTTTCGCGGGTGTAGCGGGTGTGGCGGGTGTAGCCGGTGGTGCTGGCTCGGACGTCGTCGACGTCTGAGCCTCTGTCTCCCGATCCATCAGGAGCTCTCCCTTCGCTAGAGGCGAGGGGGCCGA
>JBDTXD010000229.1:0-2803 GCA_040006375.1 Actinomycetota bacterium | reverse complement strand
ATCGGTTCCCTCCTGGTTGTCGTGCCGGCCGGACGTGCTTTCGTACATCAATCACAGCCAGATCCCGAACTACTGGACCTACGCGAAGCACTACGTCCTGCAGGACCGGATGTTCGCCCCTGTGGATTCGTGGTCGCTCCCGAGTCACCTCTTCCTGGTTTCGGCGTGGTCCGCCCATTGCTCGGACCCCCACAACGGGATGAGCTGCGTCTCGGATACCCAGCTGCGCGGGAACCTGACCTGGCGTTACGGCCAGCCGCCGAAGTACGCGTGGACCGACATCACGTATCTCATGGACAAGGCCGCCGTGAGCTGGCACTACTACGTGAACAACCGGACGTGCCTGGGCACCCAGTGCCGCGGCGCCGGTGATGGCACATCCCCCGACAAGAACCCGCTCCTCGGATTCACCGACGTTCGCGAGAATCACAGCGAAGGAGGGGTCCAGCACATCTCGGACTTCGTGGCCGCAGCTAAGGACGGGACGCTCCCCCAGGTGTCCTGGCTGGTGACGGCACCGCCGTACAACGAACACCCGATCCTGCCGGGGACGGTGCGGCAGGGGATGGGCTACGTCACCAAGATGATCAACAGCGTGATGAGGAGCCCCGAGTACGAGTCCAGTGCGGTCTTCCTGACCTGGGATGACTGGGGCGGGTTCTATGACCACCTGCGGCCGCCGGTGGTGGACAAGAACGGCTACGGTCTCCGGGTCCCCGCGATGGTGATCAGCCCGTACGCCAAACAGGGGTTCATCGACCACCAGGTCCTGTCGTTCGACGCCTACCTGAAGCTGATCGAAGACCGGTTCCTAGGGGGCCAACGGCTCGACCCCGATACCGATGGACGCCGCGACTCCCGCCCCACCGTCCGGGAGAACGTCAACATCCTTGGCGATCTCATCAAAGACTTCGATTTCACCCAACCAGCCAGGCCGCCTTTCGTGCTGGACCCGACGCCGTAGCGCCGATGGCTAGGCAGGGTTCCGCGTGGCAGATACACTCCGGCGCCATGCGAGCTCGTCGCACATCCATCGGGTTCCTGTTGGTAGTCCTCGCGTTGGCCGTGACATCCGCGGCCTTACCCACCTCGGCCCAGGACGGCGTGGGCAACAAGGACGAGCGGGATTCCCAGGGGATCTTCAAGCTCGAGCACCTGATCTTCATCGTGCAGGAGAACCGGTCGTTCGACCACTACTTCGGGACGTTCCCCGACGCGAACGGATTCCCGCGGAACGCCGCCGGCAAGATCGACGTGTGCATCCCGAATCCCTATCTCGGCCATTGCTCCACGCCGTACCACACGCATGAACCGATCCAACTGGGCGGTCGCCACAACGACGTCCATTCGGACATCGATATCGCGGGTGGGAAGATGAACGGATTCGTCAGGTCACTGCCGAACGTTCCCGGCCGGTGCTGGAAGCAACCGAAGCTCCCCGGCTGCTCGCGCTATGTCGGGCCGAAGCTTCAGCCGGACGTGATGAGCTACATGAACCATCGTGAGATCCCGAACTACTGGAAGCTGGCGAAGAACTTCGTGCTGGCCGATCGCATGTTCGCGCCGTCGGACTCATGGACGCTTCCCGCGCATCTGTACCTGGTATCCGGGTGGTCGGCTCGGTGCACCGAGCCCAACAACCCGATGAGCTGCACCTCCGACGCCGAACTGAAGGGCCCCGAGTTCCAGTACCGCTACGGCGAAGATCCCGTCTACGCGTGGACCGACATCACCGACCTCCTAGACGAGCAGCACGTGAGCTGGGCTTATTACGTCGACGACCAGACCTGCATGGATCCGCCATGTGGGCGCCCCGATACGAACCAAAGCGGTCCGGTGAAGAACCCGCTGCCGGGTTTCACGTCGGTCCATGAGAACCATTCGCTCGGCAGGATCCAGTTCCAGCGGGCGTACCTGAAGTCGGCGGAGGCCGGCACGCTCCCATCCGTCTCGTGGATCGTCCCCGGTCATCACAACAGCGAGCACCCCAAGAACGGGGGCGCTATCAAGACCGGGATGGCGTTCGTGACCCGGATGGTGAACGCGGCCATGAAGAGCCCGAACTGGGATTCGACTGCCATCTTCGTGACCTGGGATGACTGGGGCGGCTTCTACGATCACGTGCGGCCCGCCTTCGTCGACGAACCGGGTGGCTACGGGATCCGTGTCCCCATGATCACGATGAGTCCATACGCGAAGTCGGGCTACATCGACTCACAGATCCTTTCGTTCGACGCGTTCCTGAAGCTCATCGAGGACCGATTCCTGGGGAGCGCCCGGCTCGACCCCGCGACGATGTCCCGGCCGGATTCACGGTTGCTGGTCAGGGAGAACGTGGGGATCCTGGGCGATCTGGCCAAGGAGTTCGACTTCAACCAGCCTCCGCGACCGCCTTTCGTCCTGGATCCGACGCCGTTCGGGCACTGAACTCGGCGCAGCTCAGCCCGGTGGCCAGGCCATCTGGCGCCCACCCATAAGGTGGAAATGCAGGTGGAACACCGATTGCCCTCCGTCGGCACCCACGTTCGTGACGAGGCGCCACCCACCGACGGCGATTCCCTCCGTCTCGGCCAGGTGCGCCGCGGCCCGGAAGAGGTCGATGAGCATGCCGCCGTCGCCCTCGGTCACATCGGCGATGGAGGACAGGTGTGTCTTCGGGATGAGCAGGATGTGGGTCGGGGCTTTGGGATCCGCGTCGCGGAACCCTACGATGTGGTCCGATTCGTGCAGGATCTCCGCGGGAATCTCGCGCCGCGCGATCTTGCAGAAGATGCAGTCCGTCTCGAGCATCTGCGCCACGGCC
>JBDTXD010000228.1:0-2875 GCA_040006375.1 Actinomycetota bacterium | reverse complement strand
CGGTTCCAGCGGCTCGATAGCGAACTTGGAACGCGTGGGCGTGAGGACGTCCTCAGCGATCTGAGGCCTGGCGACGATGAACAACGTGGTTCCTCCTTCGGCGGGGGATCATCCACTGCTACCCCACCCTCGTTGGTGCTCACAGAACGGGAGTGTCCCGATCCGCGTTCGCCGGGAGACCCGGCTGCCGCCTAGACGCGGCGGCGCTTGCGAGGCCGGCACCCGTTGTGGGGCACTGGCGTCATGTCCATGATCCCGGAGATCTCGAGTCCGCTCGCTGCCAGCGAACGGATCGCTGTCTCGCGTCCTGAGCCCGGGCCCTTCACGTATACATCGACCTTCTGGAGTCCGTGTTCCTGGGCTCGCCTCGCGGCCGCCTCGGCCGCGAGCTGCGCGGCGAACGGCGTGGACTTGCGGGAACCCTTGAAGCCCACGTTGCCGGCGCTCGCCCACGACAGGGTGTTGCCCTGCAGGTCGGTGATGGTCACGATGGTGTTGTTGAACGTCGACTTGATGTGCGCTTGGCCGTGGATGACGTTCTTCTTCTCGCGGCGTTTGGTTTTCTTGGTCTTCGGCTTCGCCATGTCGGTGGGGCTCCCTTACTTCTTCTTGGCCTTCTTCTTGCCGGCGATGGCCTTCTTCGGGCCCTTGCGGGTGCGCGCGTTCGTGTGCGTACGCTGTCCCCGGACCGGGAGTCCCCGGCGGTGGCGGACGCCTTGGTAACAGCCGATCTCGATCTTGCGCTTGATGTCCTGCGCCACTTCGCGTCGAAGGTCACCTTCGACCTTCAGGTTCTTGTCGATGAAGTCACGGATCTTGAGTACTTCCTCTTCCGAGAGATCGCGCACCTTGGTTGCCGGGTCGATCTCTGTCCCCGCGACGATCTGCTCGGCGGACGTAGTCCCGATCCCGTAGATGTAGGTCAGAGCGATGTGCAACCGCTTGTCGCGGGGAAGGTCGACTCCGGCGATCCGTGCCATCTACAGGTTCCCTTTCATCCTTGGCGTTGCTTGTGTCGCGGGTTCGTGCAGATGACCAGGATGCGTCCACGCCGGCGGATCACGCGGCACTTGTCGCAGATCTTCTTCACCGACGGACGGACCTTCATCTCGAACCTCTCACTTGTAGCGATACACCACACGGCCCCGAGTGAGGTCGTAAGGCGACAGTTCTACCAACACCCTGTCCCCGGGCAGGATCCGGATGTAGTGCATCCGCATCTTCCCCGAGATGTGTGCCAACACCAGATGGTCGTTGTCCAGCTTCACCCGGAACATGGCGTTGGGTAACGGCTCGACGACCGTCCCCTCTACCTCGATAGCGTCTTTCTTCGGCAAGCTCCGGCTGATTCCTTCGAACGGGTTCGTCCCGCGCCGTGGCCAGCGAACGCAGACCTCCAGGCGGGGCGACCACGAAGTATACGGGCAGGTCGCACACACCGTCCACGCTGGCCGGGGCGGAACCGTCCTTGGTCGTTCCCGGCCCGTCATCCAGGGTTCGCCCTGACACTGCTGGATGGGCGGTGATGCGTCGACCAGTCATGCGGCTCCTGCTGCTCAGCGTGGCGATCGGGGTGGCACTCCAGTGGACACCGGGGGTCACGGCCTTCGCACGCCCCGCCCCACGGTCGTCCCAGACGCCCGCCAACTCACCCGGCGGGGCCGCCAGCGGTCTACCACCCCCCATCTCTCAGTCATCGGCCCCCGGGGCCCTCGTCCCACGCGGCCACGGCGACCGGAGGAGGAGGTGGACCCGCAGCGATCACCGGCGCGTACTCCACCGATGATCTCGACCGCCGGGCGGCGGCGCTGCGCCGGAAGGGGGTGGTCCGAAAACCGGATCGCGCGATACGTCTACTCGCCGTTCTAGCGAGGATCCGTACTCGACGGAGCATCCTGGCGACGCTACCACCGGGAGCGCACACAGGGTCAGTCGCGAGCCGTGAGGACCTCGTGTCCATCCTCGGTCACGGCGATGGTGTGTTCGAAATGGGCCGACAGCGAGCCGTCGGCGGTGACGACGGTCCATCCGTCCTCGAGCGTGCGGGTATCGTCTTCGCCCAGGTTCAACATGGGCTCCACCGCGATGACCAGGCCCGGCCGGAGGTCGGGACCGCGGCCGGGTCTGCCGAAGTTCGGGATGAACGGGTCTTCATGCAACGCCCGGCCGATCCCATGTCCACCGTACTCGCGCACGATGCCCAGGCCCTCTGCCGTCGCGACCAGTTCAACCGCTTGGCTGACGTCGGAGAGACGTCCGCCGGGCTTGATCCGTTCGATCGCCTCGGTCAAGGCCCGCTCTGTCGTCCGGACCAACCGCTCGGCGTCGGCGTCCGGGGCCTCACCGCCCGCGAAGACCGTTACCGCCGAGTCGGCATGGAACCCTTCCCAGATCGCGCCGAAGTCCAAGGAGACCAGATCCCCGTCGGCCAGCGTGCGCTTGGGTGAGGGGATCCCGTGGACGATCTCGTCGTTGATGGACGCGCAGATGGTCTTCGGGAACCCGCGATAGCCAAGGAACGAGGGGATGGCGCCCTGTTCGTGGATGTACGCGGCCGCGACCTGATCCAGATCCTCGGTCGTCCTGCCGGGGCCGACCTGTGCCAGCACGGCGTTGATGGTCCCCGCAACGATCCTGCCGGCCCGGCGCATCTTCTCCAGCTCCTCGGAGGACTTCCTGATGATCATGTGACCGGCGCCAATGCGTCCATGGTCCGCTCCAGCACGATCCCCTCTGGCGCCTCAGCGTCGATCTCATAGAGGAGATCGCGCGCACGGTAGAAGGCCTCTAGCGGTTCCGTCTGTTCACGATAAACCGCCAGCCGTCGAAGGATCGTGAGTTCGTCATCGTCGGCTCGGCGTTCGAGCTGATGGCC
>JBDTXD010000227.1:0-2922 GCA_040006375.1 Actinomycetota bacterium | reverse complement strand
ATCGCGCACAACCCCCCCTCCCATGCGAGCGATCCGGTGTCGCCGGGCTGCCCTCCGCCCCGTGGGTAGCTCACCGTTCGGTCCAACGTCAGGCCGCTCGGCGTGAAGCCGGTTACCGTGGCCTCGCACGTCTGGAGATACGCGTCGCGGGAGAACAGTTCGTCGGTCATGGGCGCCACGCTAGCGCAGGTTCCGTCACAGGTTCGGCTCCTGCAACCGAGTTGTTCGAACCAAGCTCGCCAGCACCGCGCCTGTGAGGATCAACGCGCCACCGATCGCCGTGCTGACCGATACGCCCTGATGCAGGAACACCCATGCCAGGATGGCGACGGCGAACGGCTCTGTCACCCCGATGATCGAGTTCCGGAGGGCGCCGACGCGCTGCAGCCCCGCCAGCATGGCGGCGAACGCCCCGGCGGAGAAGACCGCCATGCCAAGGATCGTGAACCAGTCGTGCCTGCCGCGGGGAAGGACCGTCGCGTGGAACAGGATCGAATAGATCGTGTTCCCGAGTGCGGCCCCGCCGGATAGCCACGCGGCGGCCGTCAGCGGGTCGGTCCGTTTCACGGTTCGGTCCGCCGCGACGAGGTAGGTCGCGTAGGCGATCGAACAGCCGATGGCTAGCACGATCCCCAAGGGCTCGACCTCGACTTTACCGCCACCGATGACCACGATCGCGCTTCCGCCCAGCGCCAGAGAAAGGGCGATGAGCAGCCGGGTACCCGGCGGGCGCCGATCCATCCCGATGGTGGCGAGCATGACCCACACGGGATAGACGTAGAAGAGCAGTGTCACTGCACCGGCCTTCCCGTGGCTGAGGGCGGCGAAGTAGAGCGCGGACTCCGTTGCGTACCCGAGCGTGCCCGCCAGTATCACGGCCCTGCGCTCACCCGTGGCCGGAAACAACGGCCTCCCGGTCGCGGCGACGCCGATGAATAGCAGCACGGAAGCGAGTCCGAAGCGGAACGAAAGCATCAGGAACGGGCGGCCCCCCGTGTTGACGGTTGCCGCGAAGATGACCACCACAGAGAACATCAGGGCCATGACCACGGAGTAGCCGGAGCCGACTAGTTGCTCGGCTCTATCGGCACCAGGCGACGCGATGTCTGATGAAGGTTCTGTCATCGTTCGCTCCCTGTGGGGTTCGGAGAGCGTACGCTCATGACCGCACCGGGACCGGGAGGGGGCTTGCGGAAGTGGCGGAGATCGAAGTGACGCGCGCGGACGTGGAGCAGTTCATGTCAAGGTTCAACGTTCGTGTGGCCGAAGACAACACCGCCACCGAGCATGTGGTCACCCTCTCGGGGAAGGACTACGAGCGGATGGGCAAGGGCTACCGATCGCCGGAGGCGTTCGTTCGGGAATGCTTCGACTACCTGCTGGAGCGCGAACCCAAGGAAGCGATCATGACCTCGTTCGACGTCAGCCAGATCAGCACCTTCTTCCCGGAGTTCGAGATGGATATGTCCCTGCGGGCGAAGGGCTGACCCGCTAGCTCGCTGCCAGGTCGTCCTGCGGCGCGAACTGATCCTTGATCCGGCGGGACCATGCGCCGACGACCGCGGTCAGCCCCAGGAACACCACGCCGGAGGCAACGAGGATGATGCGGGTTCGGGTGGCGCTGCCCTCGACCCAGATGAAGCTGAGGATGAGCGCCGGGATGATGAAGCCAAGGTTGTAGGCGATATCGAACAGCGCGAAGGCCCGGCCCCGGAAATCGTCGGGCATGGCCTGTTGCATGATCGTGTCCGCGGAGATCTTCCCCAAGAAGAAGGAGAAGAACCCGATGAACAGCATCCCGGCGAACCCGAGCACGGACACGAGCCCGCCGAACACGATCGTGCCCGCCCCGAGCAGGAACATCGACCCCATGAGGAGCCGGATGGGCGGCACCCTGTCCTTCCACTTCTGCGCCAGCACCAGCCCCAGCGCCCCACCCACCAGACCTCCGAGGCCCGACAGGGCAAGGGAGAGCGAATCAGCGGAGGATCCCTGCACCAGGTTCTTCGCATACAGACCGAACACGAAGAGTCCGAAGCCCCAGAACTGATAGCGGAGCATCTGGAATGCGGACAGGCCGAGCGCGGCTGCGGGTCGTGACGCCACTTCCTTCAGCCCGTCCCGCACCGTCCTCACCACGCGGGACGCCTCGTGCAAGAACGTGGTCTCGTGCTCGCCGGTCTGCGTGTGCCGCATCCGCAAGGAGATGAACGCGACGGCCGCGAAGGTGCCGGCGCCGATGATAGCCCCCGCCCACGACCCGACGATCCCCGCGAACACACCGCCGAACCCGATCCCGAGGACCTGGAAGAGCGCGCCGCCGGCCTGGGAGAGCGCATTGCCCTGCAAGAGGTCCTTGCCGACCAACACGTCGGGGATCGCCGCGGACTTGACCGCGAGCACCACGCGGACCACGGACTGTGCGGCGAGGAGGCCAACAACCAGTCCGATAGTTGCGAGCGTGTCGTGTTCGGTCGTGCCCTTCCCCAGCGGGAGCATCACGCCGAGCGCGATACCGCCGACGATCACGGCGGTGATGATGTTCGACCACCACACCACCCGGCGCCTGGAGAACCGGTCGATGAACACCCCGACGAAGGGCGAGATCACCGTGTACGGCACGTAGAGCGCCAACACGACCTTGAGGAGATAGCTCGCCGACGGCACGTTCTGCACGTCGAACCCCTTCTGCCCGCCGAACACCAACGCCTTCGCGATCGCGCCCTGGACCATCCCCTGTCCGGTCTGGGCAAGGAACTGCACCCCCATCAGCGTGGAGTAGTCGGGATTGGCGAACTGGGAGAAGAGGTTGTTGAAGAAGTTGCCGAAACTCGTGAGCTTCGTGGTTACCGGCTGCCGCGCGACCCGGAGGACGGCCCCGAGTCCCACCGCTAGGACGACCACGCCCCAGGCCTTAGTGGG
>JBDTXD010000226.1:0-2964 GCA_040006375.1 Actinomycetota bacterium | reverse complement strand
GCGGAGGAACTGGAGGGATACCGCCTCTTCGAGTTCGACGTCACCGGATGCCTGCTCACACGAACGGCGGGCCACGGCGACCCAGGGCCGGTCCACACGGTATGGCACGCACACGACGAGTGAGGCACGGTCCCGCACCGGGGAGACAACGTCATACGGCGCGGGATACCATCCCGGCATGGACCAGGCAGTTCGCGCGCGGATATGGGCGACCGGCGGGCGTTGGTACGCACACATCCTGGACTCGCCCGCCTACATCGAGGTGACCGGAACCTCGCGGGACGGATGCGTGCGCGAGCTTCGGAAGATCACCGGTGAGGATGTGACCTTGACCCTCGAGGTGATCCCGCAGGTGGTGGGCGTCGCCGAATCCGCCGAGATCCTCGGGTGGGACAAGCGTCGCGTGGTCACCTACATCGACAGAGGCTCGTTCCCCGAGCCCATCACGGCGCTCGCCTCGGGCCGGATCTGGCTGCGCGAAGACGTCGAGGCGTACGCGGTCGAGTGGCACGCCCGCCGGGCCGCGAACACCGGCGACACCGCGAAGAGAACGGCGCCCGCATGAGTGAACGTCCCGAGCGGCGGCTCTACCTCATCCGTCACGCCAAGGCGTCGCACAGTTCGATGGGGGAACTGGACACGCCGCGTGGCCTCGTGGCCGATCCGCCGCTGGACGACGTAGGCCGCGAACAGGTTGAGATCCTCACGCGGCGCCTGCTCAAGATGCCGCGTCCCGCCGCGCTCTACGTCTCGCCGCTCGCCCGCGCGCGTCAGACCGTCGCTCTGTTCGAACGTCAGAGCGGGATGAGCGCAGCGGTCGTCGACGATCTTGCCGAATGGTTCGGCGGGGATTGGGAGTTCAAGGAGTTCGAGGAACTCATCGGGGAACATCCCGACATGCCGAACCGGGTCCTGATGCAAGACCCCGTATTCGAACTCGCCCCCGGCGCGGAGTCCAAGGCCGAGTTCCAAGGGCGGGTGGTTCCGGCGGTGGAGGCCGCGCTGGCCTCGCATCCCGGCGGCGACGTGTGGATCGTCTGCCACGGCGGCGTGATCAACGCCTACCTCAGCCACATCCTGGGGCTCCATCCGCGCCAAGAGCTCTTCTTCCTTCCCCCCAACACCTCGCTCAATACGCTCCGCGTCATCGGTGAAGAGCGGTTCGTCTGGTTCATCGCCGATGACACCCACATCACCCAGCCTGAGCTCTACGCCGACCGCTAGACTTGCCCGAACCGCCAACCCAAGGAGCGAACACCCATGGCCGTGAAGTTCCTCTCCACCGAGTGGGCCGATGCCGTCAAGGCCGCCCTGAATGCCGACAGCGACTTCCAGGCCGCGGCGGCGAACCAGAAGGCCACCATCCAGCAGGTCATCACGGGCGAGGAGGAGACGCACTATTGGATCGTCATCGCCGACGGCACCATCGATATGGGTGTGGGCGACTCCACCGCCCCCGACGCGACGATCACGCAGAGCTACGAGACCGCGGTGGGCCTGGCGACCGGCTCGGTGTCCGCCGTTACGGCGTTCATGACCGGCAAGATCAAGGTTGCCGGGAACATGGGCATGCTGCTCGGCCTCCAGGGCGCGCTCGGCCAGCTCCCCGTGGCGATGAAGGCGATGGACGTCGAGTACTAGGCCCGCGGTTCGGCCACGGAGATCGTCGCAGTGGCCACAGCGATCAGCGAACCATCCACGGCGGTGATGTCCGCCGCCCCGAACGCGAGCGTCCGGCCGACCTTCGTCGCGCGGCCCGTGGCGGTGAGCGCGCCTTCGGCCGGCGCCGGACGCAGGAACTGAACACCCAGCTGCACCGTCACGTGGGGGCGCCCCGCGGGAAGCTGGGTGCGGACCGCCAGGCCCATCGAGGTATCTGCCAGCAGAGCCAGCAACCCTCCGTGGACCAGCCCCTGAACGTTCAGATGGGCGGGCCGCGGCGTGAAGGTGACGGCGACCAGCCCCGGCTCGGCCCCCGCCAGGGTGATCCCGGCGTCCGAGTACAGCGGGGTGGCCGCCAGGAGCGATCGAAGGTCCTGGGCCAAGGGGCTCACGGCCGCATCCTAGTCCGTGGCTTGTCAGATCCGGTCCAACCCTGTCACCATGTCCCGGACATGGAACGCACCTACCGCTACTGGTTCTTCTACTTCGGGCCCGGCCCGGCGTAGTCACCTGTAGCCAGGACACACAGGGACCCCGGGCCGAAACACCCGGGGTTTTCGTTTCCCCGGGACCCTCTGCCGGGGAAACAGGAGGTCAGCGATGGTCGTCGTGATGAAGCAAGAGGCCACAGAGGCCGACATAGAGCAGGTCTGCGACAAGGTGCGCAACGCGGGCGGCGAGGCCTTCGTCAGCCGGGGCACTGTGCACACCGTCGTGGGTTTGGTGGGGGATACGGCCCGGTTCCAGGCCATCCCGTTCACCCAGCTTCCCGGCGTCGACCACGTGATCCAGATCGGCAAGCCCTACAAGATGGTCAGCCGAGACCTGCATCCCGAGACCACCACGGTGAAGGTCGGGGCAACCCCCGTGGGCCGCGGCGCGTTCACCATCATCGCGGGACCATGTGCGGTGGAGTCCGAGGAACAGGCCATGATCTGCACGAAAGCGGCCAAGGCCTCCGGCGCGACCATCCTTCGCGGTGACGTCTACAAACCGCGAACATCTCCCTACTCGTTCCAAGGGCTAGGCGAACGTGGGTTGGAGATCCTGCAGGAATGCCGCGAGGAGACCGGGCTCCCGATCCTGGTCGAGGTGATGGATGTCTCACTGGTGGAGCACGTCGCCAATGTCGCCGATTGCATCCGGGTCGGTGCGCGGAACGCCCAGAACTTCGAACTGCTTCGGGAGCTGGGGATGACGAACAAACCCGTCATGCTCAAACGTGGGCTGTCCATGACGATCGAGGAATGGCTCCCGGCAGCCGAATACATCGCCCAGCGTGGCAACTCCGAGATCATCCTC
>JBDTXD010000225.1:0-2996 GCA_040006375.1 Actinomycetota bacterium | reverse complement strand
TGAAGAAGGCCGAAACCGGCATCATCTACATCGACGAGATCGACAAGATCGCCCGAAAGTCCGAGAACCCGTCCATCACTCGCGACGTCTCGGGTGAGGGTGTGCAGCAGGCGCTCCTGAAGATCCTGGAGGGCACGCAGGCAAGCGTCCCGCCCCAGGGGGGCCGCAAGCACCCGCACCAGGAGTTCATCCAGATCGACACGACGAACATCCTGTTCATCTGCGGCGGCGCGTTCGCCGGACTGGACAAGATCATCGAGAGCCGCACCGGCAACAAGGGCGTCGGCTTCCATGCCGACATCCGCCGATCCGAAGAGAAGGACGTGGGCGCCACACTGGTGAAGGTGCTGCCCGAAGACCTCCTGAAGTACGGGCTGATCCCGGAATTCGTCGGACGGCTTCCGGTCATCACCAGCGTGAAGAACCTGGACGAGGACGCGCTGGTCGACATCCTGACGAAGCCGAAGAACGCGCTGGTGAAGCAGTATGCCAAGTTCTTCGAGTTCGATGGGGTGGAGCTTGAGTTCACCGACGACGCGATGACCGCTATCGCCGAGCAGGCCATTCTCCGGGGGACCGGTGCGCGAGGACTGCGCGCCATCATGGAGGAGGTCCTCCTCAACGTGATGTACGAACTTCCGAGCCGCGACGACGTGAACCGGTGCCTCATCGACCGCGACGTCGTCCTGGGCGGGGTCAACCCCACGCTGGTGCCGCACGCGGCTCCGTCCAAGCGCGCCAAGCGCGAAGAACGCTCCGCGTAGCGGCTCGGACCCGGGGCCGGCCGGGGAACCCCGTCGCCCATCGCCCCCTTCCGTAGAATCCCGGACATGCAGATGCCCGAGAAGCCCTCGCTCGAGGGTCTGGAAACCAAATGGGACGAGTGGTGGCAGGCCGCCGGCACATACCGGTTCGACCGCTCCAAGGCGCGCGACCAGGTCTATGCGATCGATACCCCGCCACCGACCGTGAGCGGTTCGTTGCACGTAGGCCACATGCTGAGCTACACGCATCCGGACCTGGTCGCCAGGTTCCACCGGATGCGCGGGCTCGAGGTCTTTTACCCGATGGGCTGGGACGACAACGGCCTGCCCACCGAACGCCGGGTCCAGAACTACTTCGGCGTCCGGTGTGATCCGTCCCTTCCGTATGACCCCGGCTTCGACTACGCGTCGCTGGGCGGGCCGGAGGATCGCGACCAGATCGCGCTCAGCCGGCTGAACTTCATCGAACTCTGCGGCCGCCTGACGGTGGAGGACGAGAAGGCGTTCGAAGCCACATTCCGGTACCTGGCCCTCAGCGTCGACTGGGACCTTGCGTACACGACGATCGGAGAACGCTCGCGACGGGCGAGCCAACGGGCGTTCCTCCGGCTGCTCGCGAACGGACACGCCTACTCCGCCGAGGCGCCCACCATGTGGGACGTGGACTTCCGGACCGCGGTCGCGCAGGCCGAGATCGAGGACCGGGAGCAGGAGGGCCGATATCACCGGATCGCGTTCGACCGCGAGGACGCCGGGGTCCTGGAGATCGAAACCTCGCGTCCGGAGCTGATCCCTGCGTGCGTCGCGCTGGTGGTGCACCCGGCCGATGATCGCTACACCGCGCTGGTGGGCACGACGGTGCTGACGCCGCTCTTCCGCGTGCCCGTTCCCGTCATGGCGCACGAACTTGCTGATCCCGCGAAAGGGACGGGCGTGGCCATGGTCTGCACGTTCGGCGATGTCACCGACGTGACGTGGTGGCGCGAGCTTGGGCTCCCCGCTCGCGTCGTCATGAAGAAGGACGGCTCGATCGGGAAGAAGATCTTCGGTGAACCCGGCTGGGAGTCGCGGGACCCGGATGCTGCCAACGCAGCGCTCGCCGAGATCATCGGCATGTACGCGACGAAGGCCCGCAAGAAGATCGTCGAGATGCTCTCGGCATCCGGGCACCTGATCGGAGAGCCAGAAACGATCCGGCATCCGGTGAAGTTCTACGAGAACGGCACCCGCCCGCTCGAGGTCATCTCCAGCCGTCAGTGGTTCGTCCGGACGCTCCAGTGCCGACCCGATCTGTTGAAACGCGGATCCGAACTCACCTGGCACCCGCCCTACATGCGCGCCCGGTTCGACGGCTGGGTCGAAGGGTTGAACGCCGACTGGTGCGTCAGCCGTCAGCGCTTCTTCGGGGTGCCGTTCCCCGTTTGGTACCGGTTGGACGCGAACGCAGATGCGGACTTCGGGGCGCCGATCGTGCCCGAGGAGGCGCGCCTTCCGATCGATCCGATGTCCGATGTCCCCGAGGGATTCACCCCCGACCAGCGAGACCAGCCGGGAGGCTTCACCGGTGATCCGGACATCATGGACACCTGGGGAACGTCCTCGCTCACCCCGCAGATCGCCGGTGGCTGGGAGGACGATCCGGATCTGTTCTCGCGGGTGTTCCCGATGGACCTTCGCCCGCAATCACACGAGATCATCCGAACGTGGCTCTTCTACACCGTCCTGAAGGCGGACCTTGAGCACGGCTCCCTGCCGTGGACCAACGTCGCGATCAGTGGCTGGGTCCTGGACCCCGACCGGAAGAAGATGTCCAAATCCAAGGGCAACGTGGTCACCCCCCTTGGATTGCTCGAACAGCACGGCGCCGACGCGGTCCGGTACTGGGCGGCGTCAGCGCGGCTCGGTTCGGACACCGCGTTCGATGAACAGCAGATGAAGGTCGGGCGCAAACTGGCGATCAAGATCCTCAACGCGTCGCGGTTTACCCTGGGGATGGAGGCGGCTCCGGGCGAGGTGACGGAGCCACTGGACCGGTCGATGTTGGCCGCACTGGGCGGGGTCGTAACCGATGCGACGGATGCGTTCGAGGCCTACGACCACGCCAGGGCGCTGGATCTGATAGAGACGTTCTTCTGGGCGTTCTGCGACGACTACCTGGAGCTGGTCAAGCAGCGCGCATACGGCGCTCACGGCGAGGCCCGCGCGGCCTCCGCCGTAGGAGCGCTGCGGACC
>JBDTXD010000224.1:0-3031 GCA_040006375.1 Actinomycetota bacterium | reverse complement strand
TTCGAGGAACTGGAGCCGCTGCTGGAGTCGCCCGAGGGTGAACTGCTCTTCCTGCAGAAGAAGGAGGGCTACACGAAGGCTCCGGGTCCGGCCCCCGAACATTGTTCAAGCGTGTCGGTTCGCACCCCGACCACCACGCTCCTCTCTCACAACGAACACTGGCTCGCGGGAGACATGAACAACGTCGCAGTCATCGTCGACATCCCGGCCGACGGGCGCGTGGCGGTCGCCTCACCGACAGTGGTCTGCTGCCTGCCCGCGGTGGGGATCAACAGCTACGGCTTGGCACAGGGGATCGGCTCCCTCACAGCAAGCGACGACCGGGTGGGAGCTCCTCGCGTCCTCGTCTCCCGAAGCTCGCTCGAGGGACGCGACCGGGCCGACGCCGTCGCGCGCGCCGCCCTGTCCACCCGCGCGGGCGGCTACGGGCATGTGTTCGCACTTCCCGACGACGCGTTCACGGTGGAGACATCGGCCACGCAGCACCGCGTGATCGACGGTCCTGGTCCGCACACGAATCACTACCGGAGCGACCTCGCCGAACTCGCCCCGCCGGCGTCCGCAGGCAGCACCGCCCGGCTCGCGCGGCTGAGCGCGCTGGTCGCCGAGCGGAACCCGCAGACGCCAGAGGAACTCATGGACATCATGCGAGATCACGAATCGACACCGCAGTCGATCTGCCTGCACCCCGACCCCACCGAGGGAGACGAAGCGAGCGCGTGCCTGTTCTCCATGGTGACGGACGTCGGCGCGAAACGCCTGTGGGTTGCGCAGGGCAACCCGTGCCAGAACCCGTACGAAGAGATCGACCTCTCAGGACTGTGAAGGACACGGTGACCCAGATCGCGGCGACTCGTTTCGGACGTCCCCTCCCCGCCGGGGGGACCATCGGTGTCTCCGCGCCTTCGGGTCCGTACTTCAATGCCTCAGATATCTTGCGGCCCAAGGAATGGTGGGAGTCGAAGGGGTACCGAGTCAAGATCCTCGATGGAACCTGGGCGAAGGACGACTACGTGGCCGGGGCCCCCGAGAAGCGGGCGGAAGACCTGAACGGGCTGTTCTCCGACCCGGAGGTAGACGTGATCCAGGTCCTGTGGGGCGGGACCGGGTGCATCCAGATCCTCCCGTTCCTGGACTACGATCACATCGCCGCCAATCCCAAGGCCCTCATGGGTTTCAGCGACATCACCAACCTGCACATCGCGCTGCGGCAGCGCTCGGGCCTGGCGACCTTCCACGGCCCAGGGTTCGGCTCGATGGGGATCCCGGAGCGAACGGACTTCACGTGGAACTCGGCGCTGGAAGCCTTCACGAACGGCGGAACAGGCGTGGTGCCGCGCGACCCCGAAGATCCCTACGTACGAACCATCGCCCCCGGGAGCGTCACCGCCCCGATCGTGGGCGGGAACCTCTTCACGTTCGTGCATCTGATAGGGACCCCTTGGGAACCGGACTTCACCGGCGCGATCCTGCTCTTCGAAGAGGTGGACGAACCGACCTACGTGATCGACGTGCATCTCAACCAGCTTCGGCTCGCCGGCAAACTCGACGGGGTGGCCGGTGTCGTGGTCGGCGAACTGAAGAACTGTGACTGGCGAGAGGAGCGCCCGGAAGCCCCCAGGACCCGATCCATCGAGGATGTCTTGGAGATGAATCTAGGCCAGCTGGGCGTCCCCGTGCTATACAAACTTCCTCTCGGACATGGGAAACATCTGGCAACGATCCCGCTGGGGGTCCGGGCGACGCTTGACGCGGATGGGGCCTCATTGAGGATCGAACAGTCGGGTCTGAACCCGATTGCGTAAGACAGGTCAAAGGAACGTACCGAAGGCGTGAGAGAAGGGGGAACGGTATGACAGGAGGGAAGATGGGGGGCCGGCTCACACGGGTCGGACTCGCAGTGGCCGCCTCGGCAGTCGTCGTCCTAACCAGCTTCATGGGATCGGCGTTCGCCCAGGACAGTTCCAGCGCGGCGCCAGGCGGGTCGAAGAGCCCGGTCACGTTCACCTTCGCGGATGTCAGCGAACCGAGTTCGCTGAACCCTTTGGTTGGATATCTGGGCACGGACTATGTCCTGTGGGCGATGACGTACGACCTGCCCATCAACTTCGCTACGAGTGACTTCGCGCCCGACTACCAGCACTCGATCACGACGAGTGTCGACACCAGCTCGGACGGCATGTCGTTCACGTATCACATCCGACCGAACATGAAGTGGTCCGACGGGCAGCCGTTCACTGCGAACGACGTCGCGTGGACGCTGAACTACTACAAGCAGCACAACACATCGAACTACTCCTCCGACCTGGTCCTCATGGACAAGGCAACGGCGACGAACGACACCACCATGGTGTTGACGAGCACCAAGCCGACCTCGCTGTACTCGGGCAAGAGTGTGTTCATGTACGAGTACATCCTCCCGCAACACATCTGGAGCAAGTACGAGTGCAACTGCCCGGCGGGCTCGGCCGCGGACACCGCGGCGTACAAGTCAGCCAAGCAGGACCCGGTGATCGGTCAGGACCCGAGCACGGGCGGGGCGATCGGAAGCGGACCATTCATCATGCAGCAGTACAAGACAGGTGAGTTCGTCTCTCTGGAGAAGAACCCCACCTACTGGGGCAATTCGGTGGGACTCACTCCTCACGTTGATCAGGTGGTCTACAAGATCTTCGGGAACCAGGACGCCGAGGCGGCCGCGTTGAAGAGCGGTGAGATCGACTTCGGGTACTTCACGAGCGCGAACATCCTGAACACGTTGAAGGCCCAGGGCGTGAACACGCGCGGCGCACAGGTGCCCAGTTTCGGTGAGATCGGCATCAACACCGGCTCGGGATCACAGAGCCCCGATCCGGCAACCGGCTTCAAACCTCACGGCGACGGCGCGCATGCGCTCACCGACGTGGTCGTTCGACAAGCCATCCGAAGAGCCGTGGATAGCAAGCTCCTCGTGGACAAGGTGCTGCTCGGGTACGGGACACCCGGCATCTCGCCCGTCCAGCCCGATGCAACGACCGGCTCATGGACACCT
>JBDTXD010000223.1:0-3074 GCA_040006375.1 Actinomycetota bacterium | reverse complement strand
CGTCGGCGACATCGATGACATCCCCTGGGGCACCGAGCTTCTCAACGGGCTTCTGCAGGATGATCTTCATCGTGTCGAGTACGGGAGAAGGGCCATCTCTCGAGCGTTCTTGACGGCCGTGGCGACATCACGTTGGTGCTGCACGCAGTTGCCCGAAACGCGCCGGGCGCGTATCTTGCCCCGTTCCGAGACGTACTTTCGCAGCGTCATCGTGTCCTTGTAGTCGACGTAGGCGACGCGGTCCTTGCAGAACACGCACACCTTCTTCTTGGGCTGCTTCTTCCAGCCCTTCTCGTCTTTCTCCTTACGTGGGGGACGCTTAGTCCCGGCTTTCGCTTTACCCGCCATCCAGTGGTGTCTCCTCACTCGTGCCACCGACGGGCGCCGCGACGCGCTCGCCCCAGTCACTCCCGCTGGTCGCGGACGAACGTGACTGACGCTCCACCTTCGCGGTCGCCCACCTCAAGCTGGGACCGAGTTCGTCGGCCTCGATCTCGATGGCGCTTCGCTTCTCGCCTTCCTGGTTCTCCCAGACGCGGTAGTTCAACCGGCCGGCCACGACAACGCGGGATCCGCGCGTCAGGGACTCGGCCGCGTTCTCGGCAAGGGTGCGCCAGCAGTTCACGCTGAAGAACGACGTCTCGCCGTCCTTCCACCCGCCGTTCCCATCGGGCATGCGACGGTTCACCGCGATCCGGAACTTGCAGACCGCCGCCCCATTGGGCGTGTATCGCAGTTCGGGGTCATCGGTCAGGTTCCCAACCACGGTGACCTGGTTATCGCTCGCCATGTTGCACTCACCAACCTTCCAGGGTCCGCGCTTCCGCCTAGGCGGAAGCGGGGGAAGCTGTCTTCTTCGATGTCTTGCTGCTGGGGATCGGCACGACCGTGACCTTGAACCGAACGACTTCATCGGCCAGATTCAGGACGCGTTCGAGTTCGGTCTGGACGGTCGGCTCGGCCGAGAACTTCACCACCACGTAATAGCCTTCGTGCTGGTCGTTGATCTCGTAGGCGAACCGGCGCCGTCCCCAGCGGTCGATGTTCCCGACCGCCCCGCCGGAAGTGGACACCACAGTGGTGATCCGTTCGACGGCGGTTCCCACCAGAGCCTCATCGGCCTCAGCGGGGAGGATAAGCATGATCTCGTATTCCCTCAATCTTCACCTCCTCTGGGCTAGACGGCCCTCCCACGTGAGGGAGAGCAGAAGGACTTGAGGGTCGTCCAGCAGTGTACGTGACCAGGACCGACGCTAACACCCAGGTCTGACATGCCGGGCGCTACAGGCGGTCACGGGAGTAGCCGAGGACTCCTGAGGGTACAATCGTCACCTACAGCCGTGCACTCCAAGGAGGTGCGAGCAGATGCGCATCACGATCGATGACCTTCGCGCGTGGAAGACCGCGCACAAGCGGTGGACCATGCTCACCGCGTATGACTTCCCCACCGCCCAGATCCTGGATCGAGCGGGCGTCCCCGTCCTGCTGGTGGGCGACACCCTCGCGGACAACGCCCTCGGGTATGCCAACACCCTACCGGTGACGATGGAGGACATGCTCCACCACACGGCCGCGGTCGCGCGCGGCGTCGAGCGTGCGATGGTGGTCGGCGACATGCCCTTCCTCAGCTATCAGGTGAGCCTGGAGGAAGGCGTTCGCAACGCGGGACGCTTCCTGAAGGAGAGCGGCGCCCACGCGGTGAAACTCGAGGGTCCGCAGTACGACCTCATCCAGAAGCTCGTCGGACTCGGGATCCCCGTCATGGCGCACATCGGGCTGACGCCTCAATCCGTGCACGGCATGGGTGGCTACCGGATCCAGGGCCGGGGCGAGGAGGCCGCTCGCAAGCTCCTGGACCAGGCCCTGAACCTGGAGAAATCGGGAGCGTTCGCCATCGTGCTCGAGGGCGTCCCGGCGGGCGTCGGCGACCAGATCACCGACGAACTCCATATCCCCACGATCGGGATCGGCGCGGGACCGGGCACCGACGCACAGGTGCTGGTGATCAATGATCTGCTCGGGATCAATCAGGATGTGGCCAAGCTCGCGAAGAAGTACGCGGACCTTCGGGGCGTGATGACGGATGCGGTGACGCGGTTCGTCGCCGACGTCGAGACCGGCGCATTCCCGGACGAGGAGCACAGCTACCAGTAGCCGCCTACGCCTCCGATAGGCTCGCGGGGTGTTCGAGCTTCGCATCGATCCTCCGGCTCAGCAGGCCGTTGCGGCTGCCTTCGCCGTGCTCGCACTCGCCGTTGCCGCGCTCGGCGGTGTCAGGTATCGCGGTGCGAAGGACCCTGCGACGTTGTTCGTCGCGGTTGCGTTCCTCATTCTCGGGGCGAATGCGGCGGTCCTCGGGGTGTGGTGGCCGCGGCTGCATCTCGACCCTGGTTTGGGTCCAGCCATCGGTTGGGTCGGAGGTTGGCTCGTCGCTGCGGTCTGTCTCTTACTCACCCGGCCTTGGTGGGATCGCCGTGGCCGGCGGGCGGTCCGACCGATCGTCGCGATCGCAGTAGCGGCCGCGACAACAGCACTGATAGATGTCGTCTCGTTCAGATCACACCCAGCCGGCAACTCGCTCTTCGGCCACGTACTGAGCTTCGAAGCCCCTTCGGATTACGCGAGGCCCTCGGGCAACGGGTCCGTGGGCGGGCTCGGGTGGATGTTCGTAGTGCTCGCGTGCCTGGTGATGGTCATCGCCGGCGTCCGGCTCATCCGTCAGCGTCGCGGCGGGAGCGTCATGCTGGCAACCGCCACGATCATCGCGGCACTCGGTCTCCTGTCCTCCGCCGGGAAATCCACGTTCGCGACGGGGGCGTTCGCATGGGTGGATGTGTGGCCGATCGTCGTCGCTGCGTTCGCGTTCGCCGCCCTGCTGGTGGATCTGCGGGTCGACACATCGCGGATGCGGCGGGCCACCGACCGAGCGCGGGCGGTGATGGGGGGACGTGCCGAGATCGCGAGCATGCTCGGGCACGAAGTGAAGGGTCCGGTGGCAACCATCCGCGGCTTGGCCGCCACGACGATGACCCACTACGACCGGCTCTCCGATACCGAACGCCAGGAATTCCTGT
>JBDTXD010000222.1:0-3088 GCA_040006375.1 Actinomycetota bacterium | reverse complement strand
GAGGCACGCAGATCCTGGATGAGGCCGACGTTCCGAAGGACCAGACCCGCTTGCGACGCCACATCCTCCAGCAACTTCTCCTCCGCGGGGGTCACCGGATCGTTCGCTGCCTTGTGGATGGAAAGCGCACCGAGCAGCTCCCCCTGATGGCGGACACCGACAGTCTTCGAAGCGCCGGGGACATGCTCCGCGTCGGCTTCGAACGCGGGGGCGCGCTCGATCCGGTTGGTCGTCGGCCAAGACCCGGCGGTTACCAGTTCGGGGCCGGCCTTCAACCAGACGTCGGCCCTGTCCGCCCCCGTGCCTTCGGCTAGTAGCCGAGCGGTCCGTGGAAGGACATCCTCCAGGGAGTAGGAACCTCCGATGCGCCCCGCGAACTCCGAGAGCACTTCGTACGGGCTCGCGCGCTTCCCGTAGACCAAACGGTTCGCGAACGCCCGGCTCCGATCTCGGGCCGGCTGGAACGCCACGGCGATCACCGCTGCGGCGACGATCGGCAGGAACCGATTCCCGGACGCGCCCGCCGCCGCGCCGATACCCACGACGATGCCGACGTACACGAGCGTGATGAATGCAGCCAGGGTCAGGTAGACGATCGTCTTGTTGATAACGACATCGATCTCGTAGAGGCCGTACCGGAGGATCGCGACCGCCGCCGCACTAGGCAACCCGAGGGCGAACCCGAAGCTGAACGCGCCACTGAACATGAGGTTGCCAAGACCCGGAGCGGGGCCGGAGACCGGGATGGCGAGGATCACTGTGCCGACCGAGAGACTGGTCGCGTAGACGAACCACTTCATCTGCTGACGCTCCTCGCCGCGGGAACGACGCAGGCGCAGGACCAACGAGATCATCCCCAGAAGCAGACTGAGGATGATCACGAAGAAGAGCGGCGAGTTCGCCATCCCCTTGAACACCTCGACGCCGAAGGCGCTCTGGACCCTGGGTAGTCCCGGCGCCAGTCTCATCGGCGTCGGGTCCACCATGACACCGAAGAAGAAGGCGGATGAAGCGACCGACGAGATCCAGAGGATCACCTTCCAGCGGGTGTTGAGCGGCCTTCCGTCGGGGAACAGGAACAGCACCAAAACCAACGCCACCAGCGCGATGGTCCCCACCTGGATTCCGCCCGCGGCCCACCGTACCCAGCCGGCAGGAGACGCGCCCGTTACCAGCCCCCTCACGACGATCTGGTTCAGCAGGCCTTCCCATCCGGTGCCCAGCGCGATGACCAGGAACAGCCATCCGATGGGATTCCGAGGGCGCCGAGAAGCCACCAGCCCTCCAAGTGCTCCGAGGGTGATGGCGGGGATGACGTCGGACGCCTTCGGCGCATGCAGGACGGGTACGACCGATCGATCGAGCCACAGGAGCACCGCCGTAACGGCCACCAGGATGAAACTGGTCACGGAGATCCCCCACGCGAGCCGCGCGGTGCTCCTGCCCTTCACGGGGGGATCGATCCCGGGGCTGGTCTCCATAGCCGCATTCTGCGTCGCCGGAGGCGCTTGCGATAGTGACGCCGCCTTCCTTCTCAGGAGAAGGTGCGTCACGGGTCCGCCTACACACAAGGAGGCGGCCTGACCGCGGCCTAGGTCCTGGGGTGCATCAAGGGAGCTTCGGGTAGGCCGATACCCCTAGGGATGAGTATTCCAACCTCTGACGAGCTCGCAACCGGCCACGAGCCCACGGGCGGGCGGACTCCCGATGCGTGGTTCGACAACGTGCCGGCCATCCCGTACGTACGACTGATGGAAGGTTCCGGCCTCCCCTTCTCCTCCACGATCACGCATATCGGTCCACGGTGCTCGAGGCTCCTTGGGTACGCGCCGGGTGAGTTCATCGACGACCCGCACCTGTGGACGTCACGGATCCACTCGGACGATCTCGGGCGGGTGCTCTCCACGTGGCAACGGACCAACCAGACCGGGGGGCGGTATCACCTCACGTATCGCATGATCGCCCGTGACGGCCGGGTGGTGCAGGTGCTGGATGAGGCCGGGTACGCGGAGGACATCGAATCGGACGCTCGCTCCTGGAACGGCGTCGTGGTCGATGTCACCGGCGACGGGTCACTCGCCGCCGACATGCGGGACGCCGAAGAGACCTATCGTCGGCTGGTCGAGCAGGTCCCGACCGTGATCTACGTCGATGAGGTGCCGCCGGAGGACCCAACGGAGGTCACCCCCGTCTACATCAGTCCGCAGATCGAGGGACTCCTCGGGTACCGACCCGAGGAATGGCTCCGGGATCCCGACCTCTGGGATCGCGCCATCCACCCCGACGACGCCGAGGCGGCCAACGCGGAGGCGAGCCGTTCGTACGCAGGTGGCTCACCGCTCAACGTCGAATACCGCATGATCGCGCGCGACGGGCGGACCGTTTGGGTGCGCGAAGAGGCCACGCTGTTCCGCGATCCCGACGGAGTCCCGAAGTTCTGGCAAGGCGTCTACGTCGATATCACCGAACTGAAGCGCTCGGAAGAGACGTTGAACGATGCCTTAGAGCGCGAGCGGGACGCGTCGGAACGGCTCCGGGCGCTGGACGAGATGAAGAACACGTTCCTGCAAGCGGTTTCCCACGACCTGCGCACCCCGCTCGCTGCGATCCTGGGTCTGGCGCTCACGATCGCCCGCGATGATGTCCACCTGGATCTTGCCGATATCCGAGACATGGCGACCAGGATCGCCTCCAACTCTCGGAAGCTCGACCAGATGGTCACCGATCTGCTCGACCTGGACCGGCTCTCGCGCGGCATCATCGAGCCCAAGCTCCGCGACGCCGACATCGGCCAGATCGTGCGTGAGGTTGTCGAGCAGTTCGAGGTGACCGAGGATCGAACCGTGGTCCTGGACGTCGAACCGGTGGTCATCCCCGCTGACCCGCCCAAGCTCGAACGGATCGTCGAGAACCTCTTGGTCAACACCGCCCGCCACACGCCGAAGGGCTCACGTGCCTGGCTCAGGACCCGCGCGCAGGACGGCGGTGCGATGATCACGGTCGAGGACGATGGGCCCGGCGTGCCCGCCGATCTGCACGAAGCGGTCTTCGAGCCGTTCCATCAGGGTCCCTCACGTTCCCAGCGTGC
>JBDTXD010000221.1:0-3105 GCA_040006375.1 Actinomycetota bacterium | reverse complement strand
GATCGGCCGCGTCCTGCGGCCGTCCGAGCGCGACCTCCTCGGCGACCGCGGCGAGCTCACGCTCCACGCGCGGCCCGAGCGTGCCGCGACGGCCGGTGATCAGCGGGTCCAGCCGCCCGACGGCGCCGTCCAGGCGGGTCATGGCCGCGGCCAGCGGGTTCCGGCGTTCGCGATAGCTATCGAGTGAGATGACTTGAGCCATGACGTCACCTTAGCCCGTGGGTCTGACACGCGAACGCGCGGTAGCCTTCGGGCCATGGCCCGGGACGATGTTCGTGCGAACCTCGTGAGTTGGGAGGCGGACAGCGCCGACTACCAGGCGCGGAACGCCTCGCAGCTCAACCGTTGGGATGCCGTCGTCTGGGGAACCTGGGCCATCCCCGAGGCGGAGATCAACGCGCTAGGCGACGTCGCCGGGCTCCGCGCCCTTGAGCTGGGCTGCGGGGCCGGCCAGTTCGGGATCAACGTGGTCAAGCGCGGCGCGAACGTCATCGGGTTGGACTTCTCGGAGAACCAGCTCACCGCCGCGCGCGCCAATGTCGCGGAGACCGGAGAGCGGTTCCCTCTGGTGCGCGCGAGCGCGGAAGAGCTGCCGTTCAACGACGAGGTGTTCGACCTGGTGATGTGCGATCACGGCGCGACCTCGTTCACCGATCCGCACGTCACCATCCCGGAATGTGCGCGGGTGCTCCGGCCCGGCGGGCTGCTGGCGTTCAACATCGCGACGCCGTGGGTGGCCGTCTGCTGGCCGGACGATGAGGACCCCCCGGACCGCGAACTCCATCGGCCGTACTACGAGCTGGGGCGAGTGGAGTATCACGAGGATTCCGGTTCGTCTGTCGAATGGCACCTGGGCTACGGGGAGTGGATCCGCGTGTTCAGAGACGCCGGGTTCGGGGTGGAGGACCTGATCGAACTCCGCCCGGGTCCGGAGTCCACCAGCACGTACACGACGTACACCACGTTGGATTGGGCCCGCGACTTCCCCGGCGACCACATCTGGAAAGTTCGCAAGCCCTGAGAGGGCCCCGGTCGTCGTGGGGCTGAGGCGAATCGAGGAGAGTCTCAAGTTGGAACGCGTCTTCTAGACCCGGCTTCGGCGTGTCGGAGCCCTGGGGTACAGTTCGTCCAACGCTCCTCTCCCGTGGAACGCGAAAGGGTCGTCGATGGAAGAGGGAGCGCGGGTTGTCCTCGGCATGGAGAGCGGCGAGGTCGCTGAGGAAGTGATGCACCTCCTGGATCGAGGCGGCCGCGCGCGCGTGGTCGCCACTGCCGATGATGATCGCCACCTGGCCGAAGCCGTGCGCCAACTCGAACCCGACGTCGTTGTCGCACAGCCGTCCCTCTGCGGGGTCCTGGATGTCGGCCGCTTCGCCGTGGTGGCGTTGGACACCCGAGAATCGGTCGGTTCCCTTCGAGCGGCGCTCTCCGTCGGCGCGAAGGGGTATTTCGTGTGGCCTGCCGATCGTGATGCGCTCGGTGCGGCGGTGGCCGCGGTCAGACCGGTTGCAGACGGAGACGGCGAACAGGGCGAGATCATCGGTGTGCACTCGGCGCGCGGAGGCGCCGGCGCAACGTTCGTCGCGACCAATCTCGCCGGCGCGCTGGCGCGGCGTGGGCGAAGCGTGGTCGTAGTGGATGCAGACCCCGTCGGCGCGGACGTCGGTCCTTCTATCGGGGCGCCGGAGGAAGGCGTGCATACCGCCGCGGTGCTTCTTCGCATGGGAGACGAGTTGACACCGGGTCACTTGTTGGACGCGCTCTGGACGCACCAGGCAGGTTTCCGAGCGATCCTCGCACCGACACCGGATCCTGCGTCGCAGGATGTCACCTCCTGGCGCCGGCTGACCGCGTTCGCTGCAGGTGTGGCGGAGATCGTGCTGGTGGACCTGGGAGCCGACCGGCGTCCCGACGCGATCGCCGGCATGGACCGCGTGCTCGAAGTCTTGACGCCGGATGTTCGCTCGTTCCGAGCCGCCGCGCGCTTCCTCGATCCGGCACCATCGGTCCGGCTCGACTTCATCCTCAACCATTCCGGCAGGTCGGAACTGGTTACCGGCGATGTGTCGCGCGCGTTCGGCTCCCCGCCGATCGCCGTCGTGCCTGCCGACCGGTCGGTCGTGCGAGCGCAGGCGAGCGGGCATCTGGTCCCCGAACGCGGCCGTGCGGGGCGGGGTATCAGCCGCCTAGCCTCAGCCCTCATCACACCGGGCGGAGAGGCCTCAGCTACAGGGGATGCCGTACAGGAGCTGTGATCTACCTGGTCACAGAGCGGCGTCCCGCGGGCCCGGTCCCGGATGCATCCCCCGGCGAGGATCTCGAATCGGCCGCTGAGGGGATGTACCGTGCTCGCGGGCGTCGCTAGTGTGCCCTCACTCCCCCGTGGGCGGATCGTCCGACCACCTCCAACGATAGGTTGCGTCGCCCGTCTCAGCGTGACTCATCACGTAGTGGACTTGGCCTCGATACGCGGACCTCCCGGCTCGTCTAGGGTCATCCCACGTCCGCAGGACGAACCTATGCGATCGGGAGCAGCGCTCCTGCGAAGATGTTCGCCTTCGCTCATCGTGGCAACGATGGTTCTCTCGTTGTTCCCGGTGGGCGTTGGGACCGCGCGGGTGCGCCGGCGCTCCATCCTTCTACGTTTCGCTGGGTGGCTCGGTCGCGGCCGGGTACCAACCCGTACGGGGCGAGGCGGGTACGTCCATGACCTCCGGCACAGGGTCCGCGGATCGGTTCCCGGGCCGCTGAAGAGTGCCCAGTCTCCATGCCACTACGACGCCGGGTCGCAGTTGAACGCCGCTGTCGCCTCCCTGGAAAGCCGCAGCGGCCGGGTGCCTTTCGTTACCATCGACATCGGCTCCAACGACTTGGTCGAAGCCTGCCTCGACTTCGATACCGGGGTGCTCGCCGGGCATTGCGTGGCAGATCTCGTCCCCGAACTCGGCGACCGACTGACGCAGATCATCGATGCACTCCTGCAGCGGGACCGGACGTGCCGATCCTGGCCATGACCTATTACAACCGCTTGTTGGGCTTCTGGGGACTCGTTGTGGGCGGCCGGAAGGTGGTGAGGGTGGACGAACGAGCGTGGGAGATTTCCAT
>JBDTXD010000220.1:0-3114 GCA_040006375.1 Actinomycetota bacterium | reverse complement strand
ACGAGCTTGTTGATGGTCTCGACCATGTGCACGGGGATCCGGATGGTGCGCGCCTGGTCGGCGATGGCGCGGGTGATGGCCTGACGGATCCACCACGTGGCGTAGGTCGAGAACTTGTATCCCTTGGAGTAGTCGAACTTCTCCACGGCGCGGATGAGCCCCAGGTTCCCCTCCTGGATGAGGTCCAGGAACAGCATCCCGCGGCCCACGTATCGCTTCGCGATGGACACCACCAGCCGCAGGTTGGCCTCGATGAGCTTTTTCTTTGCCAGCTGCCCGTCGCGTTCGACCCGCCGGAGCCAGTCGTCAAGTTCGAACTCAGTCTTGGGGCGATAGGTCTTCGCGATCTTCTCGCGGCCCAGGCCCTCGACCTTGCCGAACGCGGTCAGCTGGTGGTCGCGGATCTCCCACACTTTCTGCACCACGAACTTAAGAGCCTTGGGGTCCGGCTTGAGCTGCTCCACGACTTCTTGCTGCATCGCGGTGGAGAGTTCGCCGCACTCGATCCGGCGCGCCAGGTCGACCTCCTGGGCGGCGTTGAGGAGCGGGACCTTGCCGATCTCCTTGAGGTACATACGGACCGGGTCGTTGGTGGGAGCCTTGAGGAGATCGACCTCGATGCGGACCTGGGTGGCCGCGTCGGTCTCCTCCCCCGGCACCTCGATGACCTCGATGCCTTCGGTACTGAGATGTTCCTGGACCTGGGTGAGGAACTCCTCAACCTGCTCCGGCGTGAAATCGTCGACCGGAACCGCTTCGAGGAGATCCTCAGAAGTCACGAATCCCCGCTCGCGCCCGCGCGCGGTGATCGTTTCCTTCACTTCGTCCAGGCTCACCAGCTCACGAGCCGCTTCGGTCAATGCATCTCCTGAAAGGACGTCTTGGGGGTGTTCAGCACGGTGGCGAGAGTGTACGAAACACAGGGGCCCGCGACCCTGATCGCGCGTACTCCCCTCAACCGTTCCGCTCCTTGTCGCGGAGGCGCCGAAGCTCGCCATCGGTTTCCACGAGTTCGCGGAACCGTTGGTCGTAGGTTTCATCGGTCGTCGGATTCAGTTTCTGCAGCTCCATGCGCAAGATCTCCGAGCGGCCTTTCAGCAGGAACTCCTGGAGCCGGGCCCACACGTCGTAGGCGTACTCTGGCGTGGGATCCCCGTCCAAGGGCTCGACCGCCAGCATGGACATGGATGCCGCCACCTGCGGGTCCTCGCCGCTGGTGAGCAGCTCCAGGTTTCCGTTAACGCTCCGAAGGGCCGAGAGGGTTGAACGGTTGGCCGGCGAACGGAAGTGATCCTCGGACAGCAGGCCGTCGTAGGTGCTGAACGACTGCGGATCTCGCGCCAGGATCTTCAACATCTCTCGTTCGACCTTCTCGCGGGCTGAGGTTCGCTTCAGGGTCGTCGCGACCTCCTGCGGCCTGCCGCCGAGCTTGCGGTCCAGGGATTCCATCACCGAGGTTTCCGACACCCCGGCCAGATCAGACAGGAGGTGGGCGTACTCGCTCCGGCGGATGGGATCGGCGAGCCGTTCCAGGATGGGCAGGGCGTCGGCGACCGCAGCGGATCTGTCCTCGACAGTGGCCAGGTCGTGGCGGCCGATCGTTCGCCGGACCATGTATTCGACCAGTGGGCGGGCCCGCTTGGCTGCCTCGCGAACCGCGTCGGCGCCGTGTTGGACGACGAAGTCCGCCGGATCCAGTCCTTGCGGCATGATCATGACCACGGCCTGGACCGGGTACTGCTCCTGGAAGGCGAATGCCCGCTCGGCCGCGCGCGCCCCCGCTTCATCCGAGTCGAACGCGAGCACCGCGCGCTGTACGAACCGGGACAGCTGGCGGAAATGACCTTCTCCCAGCGCCGTCCCGCAGGTGGCAACCGCGTTCTCGATGCCCGCCTGCACTAGGCCGATGACGTCGGTGTAGCCCTCGACCACGAAGACCTCGCCACTCCGGCTCACCGACGGGCGCGCGCGATGCATGTTGTAGAGGACCTCGTTCTTCCGGTAGATCGGCGTCTCGGCCGTGTTGAGGTACTTCGCCTGTTCGCCGGCGCGGGGGTCGCTCGGGAGGATCCGCGCGCCGAACCCGATTCCATGTCCCTGCAGATCGTGGATCGGGAACGTGATCCGGCCGCGGAAGCGATCGCGAACCGTCCCATCGTCCCCGCGCGTGGCAAGGCCCGCCTCCAACAACACCTCCGGGCCGAACGACTGCGCGAGCCGGCGCAGGAGGAAGTCGGGATAGCCGGGAGCGAACCCGACACCGAACAGGTCGGCGGTCTCCGAAGTGACGCCCCGTTCGGTGAGATACGTCCTGGCGTCGGCGGCCTCACGGCCGTCGGCGAGCAGCGCGCTGAACAGCACCGCGGCCTCTTCGTTCGCGCCGATGAGTGCGCCGCGGCGCTGCGCAGCCCGCCGTTCGGCTGGTGAGTCACCTTCATACCTGAGCGTCACCCCTGCTTGCTGGGCCAGACGTTCGACGGCCTCGACATAGGTGAGGTGCTCGAGTTCGCGGATGAAGGTGATGGCGTCGCCGCCTTTGCCGCAGCCGAAGCAGTAGAAGACCTGTTTGGAGGGACTGACGCTGAACGAGGCGGTCTTCTCCTGGTGGAACGGGCAGAGGCCGGACATCGAGTCGTGGCCGGACTTCTTCAGGCTCAGGTATTGGCCGACGAGCGCGACCATGTTGGTCCGCTCTTTGACCTGTTCGATGTCGTCCTGCCGGATCCGTCCTGCCATCACATCGCTCCGCGGGGTTACGGGAGCCATCTCTGGGGAAGGAAGAGCTGCTCGTAGGTGCGCAGAGCGTACCGGTCCGTCATCCCCGCGACGTAGTCGGCCACCTGCGTGGGCAGATCACCAGGCCCCCGGACGTGATCGGGTGGCATCTGGTCCGGATGGTCCAGGAAGTAGGTGAACAGATCCCGGATCATGTGGACCGCCTTGTCATTCTCCGCGCTCGCGTCCGGCCGCAGGTATACGCGCTCGAACATGAAGTCGCGGAGCCGGTCCAGCGCATCGGCGACAGGAGCGCTCAGGCCGATCTGGGGCGCCTCCTGATCTGGCTGAAAATCCTCGCCGACCTCGGCAATGACGATACGGTCAAGGCCGTGGTGC
>JBDTXD010000219.1:0-3194 GCA_040006375.1 Actinomycetota bacterium | reverse complement strand
GGGAGTTCCATCGATGCATACTGCGCGGCAACGTTGCTCACCGTGTAGTTCTGTGACGAACCGCTCGGCGCCTTGTAGGCGGTGGCCGCCATGTAGAGCGAGTAGGCCACCTGGGCCCGCGACATCTTCGATCGCGGGTTCACGTCCTTCGCCTCGACCGCGTTGTTGTTGTAGCGGAGGTAGATCCGTTGGCCGATCAGCGTGGTGGCGAAGTCGTGCGGGATCTTGAAGTGATAGCCGTCGGCGGTGTGCAGGCTATCCAGGTTCCGGATGGCGGCGTGAAGCGCGGGGTACGGATTGGTGAGCACGTTGACCAACGCCTTGTGCACCATCGACATCGTCACGGGCTTGTCGGGGTTGAAATCACCGGCGCCGTCGTGGCGGAGCCACCCCTTCTGTTGCGTGATGTTCGCGTACTTGTAGAACTTGCTCGTGTGGTCCAGATCCTTGAAGGAGATCGACCTATCGACGGTAGCCCCCGGCGCAAACGCCTTCACCAGCGCGCGTGCGAAGAACTCACGGGTCTCCAGCACGCCGGGATGGAACGCATACGTGCCATCGTGGTGCGGGCCGGAATCCAGCATCCAGGCGTGCGCCGCGGCGACGTAGTTGACGGCTGGCTTGGCCCATGTGTACCCATCCATGTCCGACCACGTGATGTCGCGGCGCATCTGCATACCCGGAGCTACATAGGGAGTCGGCGGTGTTGGGCCCCCGTCGGTGTCACCGGCGAGGAGGCCGTGCCTGGGAGGCGGGGTCTGCGCGCCGGCTGACGCAACGCCGACAGTGGGCAGCAAGAGAACCGCAAGTGATCCTGCGATCACCAACGGCGCCAAGCGATGGCGGAAACGAAGACATCCCCCCGGAGTCATATAGGTAGGTCGGCGGGACGGCGCCGTTCCTTGAGCCTGCGGAACGAACCACGCATCGATACCGACCCTAACAAGCCCTATGCCAACTCCGGAAGGGGTCCGGCCCCTACATTCGGTGCAGTAGGCTCGGCCCGTGCTCGGCGAACAGCTGGCGATGGTGGTGGATCTGAAGACGTGGGATGTCCATGGGGTCGGGTACGTGGACATCACGGTCGCCTACAAGGATCGAACGGTGGAGACGGCTCGGTTGGGCTCAGAGAGCGTCCCCGCCGGCTTGGCGGTTGGCGAGGAAGTGCTGGTCAGCAAGGCTGTGAACATGATCGTCGCTGTCACCAGGCCCTCGGCACCCGCCGGCTGAACTCAGTCCTTCGTCGGACCTTCGGAGCGAACCTGCTCGACCGCGGTCATCGCGGTACGGAGATCCTTGAGCCACTCGTCCTGCCGTTCGGCCACCAGACGGACGCACCACGCCAGCGCGTGTGAGCGGCTCCTGGCGACGCCCGAATCGACCAGCGTGTCCAGGACCGTTCGCTCGGGCATCCGAAGGCGGGTCATGGCGGGTACGGATAGCGTGGTGAAGAGTTCGCGCTGGTCGCCGCACACTGCGCCCCATGACACCTTGCGCTGGAACTTGTGCTGGGCTTCGTCCGCGATCCGCATCCGCTGGCTCCGCGTGTCCTCACGGAAGCCGGCGATGCGCGAGGTCAGTGCGGCGCCGCGGGTCTCCGGGGTGGCGTCCCCCCCGAGGTCAGGCTCGGCGAGGGCGCCGACGACCAGGATCTCGTCTCGGTCCACGCTCACCTCCGGCGCCCCGGTGAGCCACCCGTCCGGGATGCGTCCGGCGAACCAACCACCCACCTGCGCCGCGGTGTTCTCTGACGTCGTCATGCAAGTGAGATTACACCATTACACCCATACGTCAACTTCTCAACTTCGGTTCGAGGGCGGCGATCGACACCCGCCGCGGCGAACCCCAACTCCCGCGAGGACGAACCGGTGTACCTTCCGTCCGTGGTCGGTACCGCGCAGGTCATCGGGACGTGCAACCGCGATCGGTGTGGGTGCACCGAGTGACCGGATGGATCGTCGGCGCCGTGGTGCTCATCATCCTGGCTCGGTTCGCTGTGCTCGCTGCGGTTCGCCGGGACGCCGCCATACAGGGCAGGCGTGCCCCGGAAGCGATGGCTGCCCCTGACCCTGCCCGCGTGATCGAGCTCGAGCGGGCGCAGACGTTCAACGCGATCAGCGCGAAGCCGCTGCGTGGCATGGCTGAGATCCGTCAGTTCTTCCGAACCAACGAGACACCCATCTACTTCGTCTCGGCGACCGCGTTCAATCTGCTCGGCGTGGACAGGTGGATCAGCAACTTCACGTACGTGAACTACTACGACTCGTTCGATGGATGGCATCCGAACATCTTCGTGCCGAAGGAGCAGACGCCGCGAGGCTTCGAGTCCATCGAGGAGATCTGCAACTACCTACTGGGTCACAAGGAGATGGTTGACCTGGTGAGCCGGGGCGGACCTGGTGGGAAGGTCGCCTTCCTCATGTTCGACGAGGAGACCGAACAGCTGGCGGACGATCTTGGTTTACAGGTGGCGTTCCCGCCGGCGACGCTCCGCCACCGGCTCGACTCCAAGATCGAGACGACGCGCCTCGGCAACGAGGCCGGCGTGCCGAGCGTCCCCAACACCGTGGGAACGGCGGCCTCCTACCGCGAGCTGCTCGCACTCGCCGACGGTGCCGGACTGGGCCACGATCTCGTCGTGCAGACCTCGTACGGCGACTCAGGGCAGACGACGTTCTTCATCGCGAAGGAAGCCGACTGGAAGGCTGAGGAGAAGAAGATCGTCGGCCACGACATCAAGTGCATGCGACGGATCGAACCGCGGGAGTGCGCCATAGAAGGCGTCATCACACGTCATGGAACGCTCGTTGGGCCGCTCATGGCCGAGCTCACCGGGTTCCCCGAACTCACGCCCTACGACGGAGGGTGGTGCGGCAACGATGTGAGCCCGAATGTCCTTACGTCCGAGCAACGCCTGATCGCGCGCGGCCGGACGTTCGCCATGGGCGAGCGCCTCCGTGAAGAGGGCTACCGCGGATATTTCGAACTCGACTTCCTGGCCGATGCGGCAACCGGCGAGATGTACCTGGGAGAACTGAACCCGCGCGTCACCGGAGCGAGCAGCATCACGAACGTGACGGCGGTCGCCTACGGCGACATGCCGCTCTTCCTCTTCCATCTCCTGGAGTTCATGGACGTCGACTACGACATCGACGTGGACGAACTCAACGGCCGGTGGGCGCAGGCCGCGAACG
>JBDTXD010000218.1:0-3196 GCA_040006375.1 Actinomycetota bacterium | reverse complement strand
AGCGCCTCTTCCTTCCGGATCACCGTCAGGTCCAGCCGGATACCGCCTTTGGGTGTCAGCGCTGCGGTGTAGACGATGGATCCGACCGGCCGGTCGATCCTGTTCGCGAAGACGCGCTCCAGGAACGCGAGCGCATCCGAACCCGTCACGTCGAACTTCGCGAACGGCGTGATGTCGAAGAGCCCGGCCCTCTCGCGCGTCGCCAGATGCTCGGCCCCGACCTCCGGGGACCACCCGCGTGCCGCCCATCCGCCGCGCCTGGCCCACTCGCGCGTGACGCCGCCCGCCCGATCGCGGTTCGCCCGGAACCACTGCGGGCGCTCCCACCCGGCACCCGTGAAGAACTCCGCGCCAAGTGCTTGATGCCGGCTGAAGAACGGCGTGAGCCGAAGGTTCCGCGGCTTCGCGGGTTGCTGGAACGGGTGGATGATGTCGTAGACCTCTCGGTACTGCTGCTTCCCGCGCTCGGTCACGTACGGCGCCGATGTCTGGAACGGATAGAACCGGTTCGCGTCCGCTTCGGCAAGGTCGTAGGACGGCTCGCCCTCCACCATCCACTCGACGACCTGACGGGCCATGCCCGCTGCATGCGTGACCCACACCGCCTCGCACACCCATACCCCGCGGACGGCGGCGCTCTCGCCCACCACTGAGCCACCGTCGGGCGTGAAGCTGAACATCCCGTTCAAGGAACGGTCGGGATCCGACGGGCGCATCCGCCCCTCGAGTGCCGGGAACATCCGGGCGGCCTCGGCCTCGCAGAGGTCGAAGTCGTTCGCGGTCCACGGCATGAGCGAGGGCATAGGACCCTCGCCGTGCGGCCTGATCGCCCGCTGCGGCGTGACAATCGGTTCGTGACGGTAGTTGCCGACGCCGAAGTGATCGCCTCGCTGCCGGAAGTAGAGGGACATGTCCTGATGACGGACCACCGGTTGCTGCAACCACGTGTCGCCGTGCAGCGACGCGAGTTCCGGCACCGGATCGGTCCACACCAGCTGGTGTTGGACCGCCACGAGCGGGATGGGCACGCCGGCCATGGCGCCGACGGTCGGCCCCCAGAACCCCGCGCAGATCAGGACCCGCTCGCACTCGACCGAACCTTGGTCGGTCCGCACGCCGTGGACACGGCCGCCGCGGATGTCGAACCCGGTGACGGCGACGCCGCCCTGGAACCCGGCGCCGGCCGTCTCGGCCTGCCGTGCGAGTTTCGTCGCGATCTGCACGGCCTTCGCGGCGCCGTCCGAGGGAACCCAGTAGGCGCCCAGGATGCTGCGCGGATCCAGGAGCGGGCTCTTCTCCGCGGCCTCCGCCGGCGTGAGCAACTCG
Source organism: Actinomycetota bacterium (assembly GCA_040006375.1). GTDB lineage: Bacteria > Actinomycetota > UBA4738 > UBA4738 > HRBIN12 > JANXVR01. The sequence continues at coordinate 1,870 of JBDTXD010000218.1, read as the reverse complement.
GTGCCGTCTAGGCCGTACGAGTGCGCGAACCCCTGGCGGCGTTTCAGTTCCTCCATGCGCTCCGGCGTGGTGGCGACTTCCAATCCGCCGGTGCCGTACCAGCACTGTTCGCCGTCCAGGTCTACGCCGTCGTAGATGGCCACCGAATCCTGCGCGATGCGGCACATCGTCCGCGAGCCGTTCGTTTGGAAGATGATGCCGGGGGCGTGCGAGGTGGAACCGCCGGTCGAGAAGAGCGGACCTTGATCCAAGACAAGGACGTCGGTCTCACCCACCTGGGAGAGGTGATAGGCGGCGCTCACGCCGACGATGCCGGCGCCGATGATGACCGTCTGGGCTCTGCTCCGCATGCTGGGCCTCCTCCCCAGATGGTCCGCTACCTACGTTGCTCCCACAAGGTGGAAGTTGCGCCGTGGGCAACCGTCGCCCCCGGAGTTCCTCAGCCCAGGTTCAGCACGACGGTCTTGAGTTCGGTCAGACGCTCCATGCTGAACCGTCCGCCGACCCTGCCGACGCCGCTCTTCGACCCCGCCCCGCCGCCGAACGGCAGGTGCGACTCCCAGTAGTTGGTGCCCTCGTTCACGTTTACCCAGCCGGCGCGCACCGCCTCGGCGTAGCGGAGCCCGCGCCCCAGGTCCTTCGTGAACACGGCCGACAGCAGCCCGTAGGGTGAGTCGTTCACCAGGTCGATGGCCTCCTGCTCGCTCCGGATCACGCTGACCGGCGCTACCGGGCCGAAGGTCTCCTCGCGTGCGATCTCCATGTCGTTCGTCACCCCGTCCAGGACCGTGGCCTCGAAGAAGAGTGGACTCCCGTGCTCGGGCGCGCGCGCGCCGCCCGTGACCGCGCGCGCGCCGGCGTCGAGCGCTTGGTTCACGTGCCGCTCCGTCTTGTCGGCGGTCGCGGTGTTGTTGACCGGACCCATCGTGGTCGCATCGTCGAACGGCGAACCCAGGTGGATCCTCGACTTCACGGCGCCGGCCAACGCATCGACGTAGCGATCCTTCACATCAGCATGCACCAGGATGCGTTCCCCGGCCGTGCAGCTCTGCCCCGCGTTGAGGAAACACGCGGTAAGCGTCGCCCCCACGGCCGCCTCGATGTCGGCGTCCTCCAGGATCACCAGAGGTCCGTTGCCGCCCATCTCCAACAGGAGATCCTTGCCCGCCGCCCGCGAGGCAACGGTCAGCCCCGTCGCGATCGAACCGATGAACCCCACGGCCTGCGTCCCGGGGTTCGCGGCGATCTCGTCGCCGACAACCGGGCCTGGGCCGGTGACCATGTTGACCACACCCGCCGGCAGATCGGCAGACTCCAATACCTCCGCGAACCGCGCCGCGCAGACGCTCGTCGACGGCGCGGGGGCCCACACGACGGCGTTGCCGTATGCGATGGCGGGGGCCAGTATCTCGCCCGGCATCGTGTACGGCCAGTTCCACGGGCTGATGATGCTGACCACGCCGCGCGGGACCCGATAGAGCAAGACGCGCTTGTTCGCATCGACGGAAGGCGGCATCAGCCCTTCCATCCGCGTCGCGTCCGCGGCCGCCATCTCGAAATACGCCAGGAGTTCTTGGACCTCGTCGCGCGCCTCGGCGGCGAGCGGCTTGCCCTGATCCAGCGTCAACGCGTGCGCGAGATCGTCGCGCCTCGAATCGATCGCCTCCACGACGCGCTTCATGGCAGCCGCCCGGTCGAACGCGCTCAGACGGGCCCACGGGGGCGCGGCAGCGTTCGCGGCGTCGATCGCACGCTGCGCATCGGCCCGGGTGCCCTCGGCAACCGTCCCGATCACCTCGCCGGTCGACGGGCTGGTCGCCTCGAAGGTCTCGCCGCCCTCGGCGTCGGTCCATCCGCCTCCGATGTAGAG
>JBDTXD010000217.1:0-3207 GCA_040006375.1 Actinomycetota bacterium | reverse complement strand
TCGAGCAGGGTGTCCACCCCCGGTTCGGCGTTCGCGGCCATCTGCGGTTACTCCTTGGGCTCGGCCAGCGCGAGTGCGGCGAACGTCGCGTAGACCTTCGTCGCCTCGTGGATATCGGCGATGGTGAGGTGTTCGTCCGGACAGTAGACGGGCGGGCCTCCTGGCCCGAAGATCACCGTGGGGACCGTGTCACCGAAACTCGCGGTGTCTCCCAGCCAGTTCTCGACGCGAAGGGGTGGCTCCTGCCCGCGGACCTCGCGCACGGCGGTCCGCATGAGCCGCACGACCTCATCTTCGGGATCGGCCAGGTACCCGTTCTTCACGTCGGCCAGCATCACCTCCGCGCGGAATCGCGGATCGGCTTCGGCCGCCCGCGCCAGGCATCGATCCACCTCAGCGCGTACCTGCTCGATCGTCACGCCCGGCTGCGGGCGGCAGTCGACGCGGATCACACACTCGTCGGGGATCATCGACGGGCCGCCGGGCGCGAGTCCGCCATAGATGCGCCCGGGCACGATGTAGGTCTCCGCGCCGAACAGGTCCACGATCCACGGCTCAAGCTCCGGCTCGTATCTCGAGGCGTCGAGGGTCAGCACCGCCTGCGCGGCGAGCACGTTGGCGTTGATCGCGGCGGGCTTGTGACAGGTGTGCGCCGAACGCCCGAGCGTCGTCACGTCGAAGTAGTACCGACCGCGATGACCCAGGCAGACCTCGTTATCGGTCAGCTCGCCCAACACGCAGAGATCCGCCGTGTGCGAATCGAAGTAGGCGATCGACCCGAGCTGATCGCCCATGTGATCGGACACCGCCGCCATCGCGAGGGTCCCGCCGAGGGGAAGGCCGCTGGCACGAACCGCTTCGATGGCGACGATCTGACACACGAGCGCGGCCTTCATATCCATCACCCCGTGGCCGTAGACGGCGCCGTCGATCAGCGCGCCGGAGAAGGGATCCGTGACGCTCCATCCGTGGGAGACAGGCTTCGTATCCATGTGCCCGGTCATGACGACGCGGCGCCCCGGTCCGAACCGCACCTCACCGATCGCATTGGGCCGGTCCGCCAGCACGGGTTGCAACTCGACCGCCTCGAACGCGGATGCACGCATCGTGGCGGCGAGGAACGCGGCCAACGGGCCCTCTTCGCCCAAGACGCTCGGGATCCGGCACACCTCCTGGACCAGGGACACCGCCCGATCCAGATCGAGGTTCGCGACGATCGTTTCCGCGATCTCGGTGATCCTCGTGCTTGCGTCCATGCACCGCTCCCTAGGATGAGATATGAGATATCAGATTCTATACGCCCGTAGCGATCCCGTCCGGGGGGCCCGAGTCGGGCGAGGGGGCGCGGGCCTGCCCTCTCGCCCGACCTCGGGTATCAGCAGCCCGACGGCATATAGGCCGTGGTCGAGATCGCCGATGCGTCGGGCGTGCTCGTGATCAGCCCTTCCTTGTGCATCCAGTCCCCGTAGCTCTGCCATGCCGCGGGGTCGACGCACCCGGTCTTCGTGCCGGCGGCGGGCGTGAGGAGCGAGAGCGTGTACGGCACGCTTTCATCCAGGAAGGCGGGCTTGTACTGCGTCTCGGTTTTCATGATCTGCGTCGCGCCCGAGGGGTCGGCGATCGCGCCGTCCGTGCCGGCGACGAGCGCTGCGACGAACCCCTTGACGCTCGAGGCGTACGCCGGATCGCTCGCCAGCTTGTCCGAATTCGCCACGACCACCAATTCCGCGTAGGTCGGAACGCCGAGCTGGTCCGCGGGGAAGACGATCGGCTTTGTGCCCGTCTCCTGCGCGATCTGGATCGCCTCGACGTTGCGGTACCCGCCGATGATGCCGTCCACCTTGTTGGACAGCACGGAAGGCACCAGGCTGAAGCCGATGTTCACCTTCGGAATGTCCGCGGCCGTGAGGCCGGCCGTCTTCACCATCGTTTGGTAGAACGCGTCATCGCTCGGGATGCCGGTGACGCCGACGGTCTTGCCCTGCATCTGGGAGAGCGTCGTCACGTGCTGGCTGGGGAGCATGATCAACGAGTTCAGCGGCACCGGGACGACGGTTGCGACCGCGGTGACGGGCAGGCCGTTCTGCTGCCCGTAGAACATCTCCGGTTCGTAGGAGATGGCCAGGTCGACCTTGCCCAGACCGACGAGCTTGATCGGATCGGCCGCGTTCGAAGGCGGGTGGAAGGCCACCGTGAGGTTCTGATCGGTGAACAAACCCTTGTCCTGTGCGTAATAGAGACCCACATGGTCGGGGTTCGGCGTCCAGTCCAGCTCGACGTCTAGGTTCGCGGGCACCGCCGAAACCGTCCCGCTTCCCGAGCCGTCGGCCGCGGGCGTCGTGGAGCTGCTGCTCTTGCTACAGGCCGCGCCGAGCAAGCCGAGGGCCGTCACGACCGCAACCGCGCGGAGCCTCCGTGTGATCCTGGATCCATCCATCCGACCAGTCCTTTCTCATCCGATCGCCGCGGACTCGTGTCCGCACCGCCCTTCCGATGGGTCTCACTACATCGCATTCCCCCTCGGAGCCCACGGCACCACGAGGCGTTGCACCAGTGAGACGACTCCGAACAGACCCATCGCCGCCAGGGTCAGCAGAAAGATCGCCGCGAATATCCGGTCGGTCTGCAGGTTGGCCGTCGATTGGATCATCACGTAGCCAAGTCCCTGGTTCGAACCCGCGTACTCGCCGAAGACCGCGCCGATGGCGGCGAACGTCGCGGCGATGCGAAGGCCGGAGAAGATGGCGGGCAGCGCGGCGGGGAACTCCACCCGGCGGAAGATCGACCAGCGGCTCGCGTCGAGTGTTCGCATCATATGGATGAAGTCGTCGTCCACGGTTCCGAGCCCATCGAGTCCGTTCACGACGATGGGGAAGAAGCAGATGAGGGCCACGATCACCAGCTTCGGCATGATCCCGAACCCCAGGAGGATCACCAGGATCGGCGCGATCACCACGATCGGAACGGTCTGCGAGCTGATGATGAGCGGATAGACCGCGCGTCGCACGGGGGCGATGAGGTGCAGCATGATCGCCAGACCGATCCCGAGCACGGTCGCCATCACGAATCCGAGCACCATCTCGGTAAGCGTGGTCCACAGGCCGGGGGCCAGATACGCCGACCAGTCGGCGCGGAGCGAGGTGTAGATCTCCGAGGGCACCGGCAACTCGTACTTCGGCACGTGCGCCGCGCGCAGGCCGATCTGCC
>JBDTXD010000216.1:0-3209 GCA_040006375.1 Actinomycetota bacterium | reverse complement strand
AGCGTGGCCAGCACCACCACAGCCACCATCGCCATCCGTCTCCGTGTCACGCAAGCATGGTAGAACCGAACGCACCGGAACGGTGAGGACCCAGTGCCGCTGACGCTCGATTCCCCCATCACCAGCATCGACGCCAAGATCGCCGCCCGGCGCACGGGATCGCGCTCGCGCGGCGAGGAAGCCCACGTCGTACTTGAGCAGTCCTTCGGCATCTCCACGGTGGATGGACTGATCCATCACTACCCGAGGAGGTATATCGACCGCTCCCGCGTCTCGGCCATCCATGAACTCCCCATCGGCAAGTACGTCACCGTCATCGCCCATGTGAAGAAGGTCGCCAAACGCCTCACCCGCAAGCACCAGACCATGGTGGTGGTCACCCTCTACGACGGCACCGGCTATCTGGACCTCACGTTCTTCAATCAGCCGTGGGCCGCCAACCTCTACCGGGAGGGGGTGGAGGTCGCCGTGAGCGGCGTGGGGACCCTCTACAAGGGCCGGCGCCAACTGGCGAACCAAGAGGTCGAGGTTTTGCGTGGCGACGATGCCGACATGGTGCACACCGGACGCATCACGCCCGTCCACTCCGCCAGCGAGGGCATCTCCACCCGCACGATCCGCGAACTTCTCTGGCGAGCGATCGAACAGCTGCCGGCGATCCCCGATCCCGTCCCGAAGGAGATCGTCGCGGCCGAGGACCTGGGGTCCTACGACTGGGCGCTCCGGCACATCCACTTCCCTGAGGGCCAGGGGCAGCTCCATCGGGCGCAGGAACGGCTCAAGTTCGACGAGCTCTTCACGCTTGAGCTCGGTGTGGCGTTCCGAAAGCACCGCGTCGCCGCCGAGGCGGCCGGGATCGCACACGAGCCGGACGGTGAACTCACGCGGCGGCTGGCGGCCACGGTGCCGTTCGAGCCGACGGGCGCGCAGCTACGGGCGATGGAGGAGGTCGACGGTTTCATGGCCCCCGCCCGTCCGATGAACCTCTTGCTGCAAGGGGATGTCGGCTCGGGGAAGACCCTGGTCGCCCTCCACGCGGCGCTCGTTGCGATCCAGTCCGGGCACCAAGCCGCGATCATGGCGCCCACGGAGGTGCTCGCGGGTCAGCACGTGCGGTCGGCGGCCTTCCTGCTCGAAGGCGTCGGCGCCGTCCCGTACCTCCAGCTGCTCGACGCAGCGAAGAGGCGAGACGATGCGCAGGCCTCGCTCCTGGATCCTGATCCGAGCGAGGAGATCGGCGACGAGCCGTCGCTCACGTACGCGGTGCTAACCGGGACGGTGACGGGGGCAGACCGCGCGCGGACCTTGGAGGGCATCTTGGCCGGCAACGTCGACCTGGTGATCGGCACCCACGCGTTGGTGCAGGAGAGCGTGACCTTCGCCGATCTCACGCTTGCGATCATCGACGAACAGCACCGGTTCGGGCTCCATCAGCGGATGGCGCTGAAAGGCAAGGGGGGAGATACCGATGTGCTCATCATGACGGCGACCCCCATCCCTCGAACCCTCGCGCTCACCTATTACGGCGACTTGGACGTCGCCGTGTTGGACGAACTTCCGAAGGGGCGTCAGCCGATCCAGACGCGCGCTGTTCGAAGCGAGGGAGAACGGCTCGAGGCCGAGGAACTCGTTCGAACCGAAGTCGCCTCGGGGCGGCAGGCCTTCGTGGTCTGTGCGGCGATCGATGAGGGCAACCGTACGCAGGTGAAGGCGGCCGAGGCCGAGGCGGTCCGCCTGGCGACGGAGGTCTTCCCCGACCTCAAAGTCGAACTCCTCCACGGCAAGATGCGTCCAAAGGCCAAGGAGGAGATCATGGACCGCTTCCGGTCCGGCGGATCCGACATCCTCATCTCGACCACCGTCGTCGAGGTCGGCGTCGACGTCCCGAACGCGAGCGTGATGATGGTGGAGAACGCCGAACGGTTCGGTCTGGCGCAGCTCCATCAGCTCAGAGGCCGGATCGGCCGCGGCCCGCACCAAAGCCACTGCATCCTGTTCGATGCCGCCGACGAGAACCTGGACGCAAAGGCGCGGATCGACGCGATGGTCAGAACGACCGATGGGTTCGAGCTGGCAGACCAGGACCTCAAGCTCCGGGGCGAGGGCACCCTCTTCGATACAAAACAATCCGGGATGCCGGACCTCAAACTCGCACGCTTGGCGGAGGACATGGAGCTGGTGAAGCGCGCGCGTGGCCGGGCGTTCGGGCTCATCGATGAGGATCCCGACCTCCGCCAGCATCCGGTGGTGCTCGCCGAGCTCCGACAGCGGTTCGAACGTTCGATCGAGTGGTTGTTCCAGTCGTAGACGGTCGGCCTGGATAAGGTCGGGCGCATGCGCATCATCGGCGGCAGTGCGAAGGGCGTTCGGCTCGGCGCGGTTCCGCCGGGAACGCGCCCTGTCGCCGATAGGGCCCGTGAAGGCCTGTTCTCAAGCCTGGGGGAGCGCGTCGTGGGCTCGGTCGTCCTGGACCTCTACGCGGGGACGGGTGCCCTCGGGATCGAGGCGCTGTCCAGGGGCGCCATCGAGGCCACGTTCGTCGATCAGGCCAGAGCCAGCACGAAGGCCGTCCGCGAGAACCTGACACGCACCCCGTTCCCCGCCAAGGGCACGGTCATCACGTCGGAAGTACTCCTCTACCTGCGGAAACCGGCCGAACGGACTGCAGACGTCGTGTTCGCAGACCCTCCGTACGAGCAGGATGCCGGTACGATCGAACCTATGTTGCGTGAGTTGGCAACCGGGCACCTTGCGGAGGCCTTCACCGTTGTCCTTACGCGGGGGAAAGGGACGGCGGCCCCGTCGGTTCCGCTACACTGGGCCGTTGCGAGGCAACTGCACTACGGCGACAGCCTCGTTTTCCTGTATCGGGAGGTTGGATGGGCTTGACCGCCCTGTGTCCGGGCACGTTCGACCCAGTGACGAACGGCCACCTCGACATCATCGGCCGAACCAGCGAGTCCTTCGACACCGTGATCGTAGGCGTGCTGGAGAACCCGTCGAAACAGCCGCTGTTCGGGCTGGAGGAGCGGGTGGCCATGCTGCGGGAGGCCTGCTCGAGTCTGTCCAACGTTCGCGTCGACTCGTTCACCGGGCTCCTGGTCACCTACGCCAAGGACCAGGGCGCCGACGTCATCGTCAAGGGCCTTCGCGCCGTGAGCGACTACGAGGCAGAGATCCAGATGGCCCAGATGAACCACCGGCTCGCC
>JBDTXD010000215.1:0-3238 GCA_040006375.1 Actinomycetota bacterium | reverse complement strand
GCCCCGCGTTCCTGGGCGCCGGGCTCGGGTACGGCGAGTACTGCCTGCCCAAGGACATCGTGACCCTGGAACGGGTGGCGGACCGGCTGGGCTATGACTTCGGGCTCCTGCGGGAAGCGAGCCGCATCAACGAAGAGGCCCTGGACGCCATCGCTGCCAAAGTGGCCGATGCCGTGTGGAATCTCGAAGGCAAGCGGGTCGCGCTCCTAGGCCTGGCCTTCAAGGCGGGAACGGACGACGTGCGCGGCGCGCCGGCGCTCGCGCTGGCGGAGCGATTGACCGACCAAGGAGCGGTCGTCGTCGCCTTCGACCCGGTGGCTGGGGAGGCGGCGCGGGCGCGGCACCCTGCGCTGGAGATCGCGGCGGATCCCTACGCCGCCGTCGCCGGGGCCGCTGCCGTAGTCGTCTGCACGGAATGGCCCGAGTTCCTGGACCTGGACTTCCCGAGGCTCGCCGCACTCATGGCCGATGCGGTCTTGGTCGATGCCCGGAACCATCTCGATGCTTCCGCGGTCCGCGCCGCCGGGTTCGCATACACCCCGACCGGCGGGCTCGCGGGGTGAGTCCGCTCTCGGACATCTCCGGGATCTTGCTCCACGATCTGACCACCTTCACCGACGAGCGGGGGGCCTTCACCGAGACGTTCCGTCAGGAGTGGCTCCCGGACGGGGAGCCTGCGGTGGTGCAGTCCAACCTCAGCCGTTCCCGGGCCGGGGTCGTCCGGGGCATGCACTTCCATCGATCCCAGCGCGATTGGTGGGTCGTCTTGGAGGGGGTGGCATTCGTGGCCCTCTGCGACCTCCGCTCGGGGTCGCGCCGTGGGACGGTGGCCACGGAGCTGTTCGACGACGGAGCGGGCTTGACCGCGATCTCGATCCCTCCGGGCGTGGCGCACGGGTTCTGCGCCGTTTCAGACGTTGCGCTTCAATACATGGTCACGGCCTACCACGACGGATCGGACGAACTGGGATTCGCATGGGACGACCCCGACGCCGCCATACCATGGCCTGTGGCGCAACCTATCGTGAGCGATCGGGACCGGACGAGCCCGCACCTGGCCCGGGTCCTCGAAGCGCTGGACGAAGGGTAGAGGACCGTCGAAGATCCGCCCGTCTGGCGGGTTGACCCGGGCCGTTTCGGGTCGTATCTTCCCGAGGTCCCTTCGGGGGCGCCCGCTAGGCACCGTTGACGGTGCCTGCATTCCTGCGTACACTACCCGTTTGCCGTGCCCACAACTGCGCTCTGCTGTGCGCTGAGAACCGTTCCCTGGGAGGGATCTCTTTGCCTGACCAGCATGTCCCGGTCCGTGACCGTGTCAGTTTCGCCAAGCTCGACGAGGTTTTGGAGCTCCCCGACCTCGTCGCCATCCAGAAGAAGTCATTCGATTGGCTGCTTCAGGAGGGTCTGAAGGAAGTACTCGAAGAAGTTAGTCCCATCGAGGATTTCACCGAACAGTTCCAGCTCTATTTCGGCCGTCATGAGTTCCGGCCGCACAAGTTCTCCGAAGAGGAGTGCCGCGACAAGGACATCACGTATGCCTCGCCCCTGTTCGTCGAAGCCACGTTCGTGAACCGCGTGACGGGCGAGATCAAGGAGCAGGAGGTCTTCATGGGCGATTTCCCCGTGATGACCGAACGCGGCACCTTCATCATCAACGGCACGGAGCGTGTCGTCGTGTCCCAATTGGTCCGCTCGCCCGGTACGTACTTCAGCCGGGAGCTGGACAAAACCACCGACAAGGACGTCTTCATCGCGAAGATCATCCCCTCGCGTGGTGCCTGGCTGGAGTTCGACGTTGACAAGAAGGACACCGTCGGCGTGCGGATCGACCGCAAGCGCCGGCAGAACGTCACCGTTCTGTTGAAGGCGCTCGGCTGGAGCACGGACGAGATCCTTGCGCTCTTCAACAACGCGCAGTCGATCCAGAACACGCTTGAGAAGGACCATGTCGAGACGCAGGAAGAGGCGCTCGAGGACATCTACCGCAAGCTCCGTCCGGGCGAGCCGCCCACGGCCGAGAGCGCGAAGACCCTCCTGGAGAACCTGTTCTTCAACCCCAAGCGCTATGACGTGGCCAAGGTCGGCCGCCACAAGGTGGACAAGAAGCTGGGCAAGGCTGAGGATGTCCTCCTCAAGCAACTCAAGGCCCACCACAAGGCGCTCGGCGAGAACGACAACCCCGACAAGAAGGCTTGGGAGCAGTTCAAGTACCGGGTCTTCTCCGAGCAGCTCAAGGACGAGCAGGGCAGCGGCGGGCCGAAGTACAAGGCCGTCCTCACCTACGAGGACATGCTCAAGACCGTTCGTTACCTGGTGAAGCTGCATGCCGGCGAGGATGGCTATGACCCCGACGACATCGACCACTTCGGTAACCGGCGTCTCCGCAGCGTGGGCGAGCTCATCCAGAATCAGATCCGGATCGGGCTCTCGCGCATGGAGCGCGTGGTCAAGGAGCGGATGACCACCCAGGATGTCGAGGCCATCACGCCCCAGACCCTCATCAACATCCGTCCCGTCGTTGCCTCCATCAAGGAGTTCTTCGGGACCTCGCAGCTGTCCCAGTTCATGGACCAGACCAACACGCTCGCCGGTCTCACGCACAAACGCCGTCTGAGCGCACTCGGACCCGGCGGGCTGTCACGTGAGCGGGCCGGATTCGAAGTCCGTGACGTGCATCCGTCTCACTACGGACGTATGTGCCCGATCGAGACGCCGGAAGGGCCGAACATCGGTCTTATCGGTTCGTTGAGCACGTATGGGCGGATCAACGAGTTCGGTTTCATCGAGACGCCCTACCGGCGCGTCGAGGGCGGCAAGGTCTCCTCCAAGATCGATTATCTGTCGGCCGACGAAGAGGACAAGCACGTCATCGCGCAGGCCAACGCCCAGGTCGACAAGAGCGGGAACTTCACAGAAGGTCTCGTGCTGGTTCGCAAGAAGGGCGGCGAGGTCGACTCGGTGCCCCCCGGCGAGGTCGACTACATGGACGTCTCGCCCAAGCAGCTCGTCTCCATCGCGGCGGCGCTCATCCCGTTCCTCGAGCACGACGACGCGAACCGCGCCCTGATGGGCGCGAACATGCAGCGCCAGGCCGTTCCGACCCTCAGGTCGCAGAAGCCCCTGGTAGGAACCGGCATTGAACGTGCTGTTGCCCGTGACTCAGGCGCCACCGTACACGACCTTCGTGGCGGCGTCGTCGACCAGGTCGACGCCGGCCGTATCGTCGTGCGTGCGCACG
>JBDTXD010000214.1:0-3243 GCA_040006375.1 Actinomycetota bacterium | reverse complement strand
CCCGTAGCAGCCGAACCGGTCCCGGCGTGCAGTGTCGAGCACCACGAGCACGATGGTGGGGAGGTCGTTGAGCGCCACCCGGAGAGCCTAGCGGGGCCCGCAGGTCGGTCCTCGCAGCGTATCGGTACAATCCTGGGGTTCTCCGACCTCGACACCAAGGATCCTTCAACCATGGAAACGAAACTCGTAGCCGAACGACGCGATGGCGCCGGTAAAGGCGTGGCCAGGAAGCTGCGCGCCGCCGGGCGGGTCCCGGGTGTGTTGTACGGACACGGCGAAGATCCCGTCTCGCTCTCCGTGAACAGCCGGGAGCTCTTGCACCTCTTCCTCCACGGCGGCGGCTCGAACGCGCTGATCGGGTTGGAGATCGACGGCTCGAGCCACCTGGCCATCCCGCGTGAGGTCCAGCGCGACCACATCCGCGGGAGCTTCATCCACATCGACTTCCTCGCCGTCAGCCGCGACGAGAGAATCAAGGTCACGGTAGAAGTCACCGAATTCGGCGAGGCAGAGGGCGTCAAGGCCGGCGGCGTGGTCGAACACCACCTGCGCGAGGTCGAGGTCGAATGTCTGCCGGGGGACGTGCCCGAGCGGATCGAGGTGGAGATCACCACGATGGCGCTCGGCGACATGCTGCACGTGCGCGACCTCACGTCGCCCAACGGCGTCGAGATCCTCACGGACCCCGACACCGCCGTCATCTCGGTCATCACCCCGGCAGCGCTTCGCACCGAAGCGGACCTGTCGACTCCTGGGGCGGAGGGCGCCGAGGCGCAGGAGGCGGCAGTCGAAGAGCCGGCGGAGGGCGCCGAGCCCGCGGCCGAGGGCGAAGAAGCCCCCGCGGAGGGCGGCGAGAGCTAACCGATGGTCTGGCTCATCGCCGGACTGGGCAACCCAGGGGAGCGCTACGTCGGCACCAGGCACAACATCGGAGCGTCGGTCGTCGACGCTTTGGCCGCCTCAGAGAACGAACGCTTTCGCAAGGCACGGTTCCTGCCCGTGGAAACCGCCGAGATCCGGGTAGGCACGCAGCGCGTGCTCCTCGCCAAGTCGCTCCGCTACATGAACGACTCCGGCCCCAGCTTCGCGGGTCTTGCCGCGAAGTTCGAGGTCGCGCCCGCCGAGCTGATCGCCGTCCACGACGAACTGGACATCCCCTTCGGGACCCTGCGCGTGAAGCAGGGCGGCGGCAACAACGGTCATAACGGGTTGAAGTCCTTGCAGGGTGCGCTCAGGTCCCCGGAGTTCTTCCGGGTTCGATGCGGGATCGGCCGGCCTCCGGGAACGCAGGATCCAGCGGACTTCGTCCTGGACCGGTTCACGAAGAAGGAGCGGGCCGAAGTGGCCCTCCTCGTCGTCGATGCGGCCGATGGGGTGACATCCCTGGTGCTCGAGGGACTGGCGAAGACCCAAGATCGCTTCAACGGCACCGGCCCCGTCGCCTGACCGGCGCTCGGGCATAGGACCTTCGACCTAGGCACCGCAGGGTACCGGGGGAGTTCTTTCCGCCCTACGGCCGGTAGGGCAGCCTACCTATCTTCAAGACTGTGGCCCGATGTTCCCGAGCTCTAAAACGCCGATGCTGCATCTGTTGACGGATAAGGAAGGCAGGAGGTGGTTTGGATGCGTGAGAGGCTCGGTTCATGGCGGTACCTGGTACTGCAAGGAGCCGCACTCGCGACGCTGTTGCTTGCCGCCGGTGCACGGTGGAAGGGCAACAACTAGCCCAGTGATCGGAAGGAGTACTGAGATGCGCAATCGGATCAAGTACGCGTGCTACGTGTTGGGCTCCCTCGCAGCGTTCGCCTTCGCGGCGGGTGCTGGTTGGAAGGCTTCGTTCTAGGAACGGTTCCCCCTCGAAACATCGCCCCCGGCGTACTCCGCCGGGGGCGTTGTCTTTCCCGGCATGATCTCGCCCGCGGAGGTTAGCCCTACGAACGAATCTTGCGGATCTGGGCATTCAGGAGCGAGGACTTTTGTCCGATGGGATACACATGAGACTTGTGCTTGTCGCGTTCGCCGTGGCCATCGGCGTCGGGTATCTCCTGGGCGGGCGACTCTCGTGCCTCTCCGGGATCAAGGTCCGGTGGTTTCCGCTGGCGCTGATCGGCTTGTGCCTGCAGTTGGCCCCAGTTCCAGGGAGCAGGTGGCCGCTCTATCTGTTGTATGCCTCATTCGTATTGCTTGTCACGTTCGCCGTCTTGAATCTCAAGGTGACGGGGTTCGCGTTCATCGTCGTTGGGATCGTGCTGAATTTCGCCGTCATCGCGGTGAACTCAGGCATGCCGGTGAGTAAACAGTCACTCATCGACTCGGGGCAGGCGTCCACGCTCTCCGACCTGGTTCATGCGGGTGGAGTGAAGCATCACATCTTGGGTCCGGACGACAACTTCACGTTCCTGGCGGATGTCATCGCGGTACCGGCGCCGGTATCGCAGTCGGTCAGCCTGGGTGATCTCTTCACATACGGAGGCGTAGGCGTCCTCATCGTGACGGCGATGCGGCGTCGCCCGCCCGATGTCAGCGCGGTGACGGGATCATCGGGGGCACCCGTCGGAGGAGCGGATGAACGAGTCTGAGATGGACGAACTGTCGCCCCGGGAGGTCCGCATCAGACGGCGCCGATCCGACACCGCACAATCGCGGCGCACCAGCGACGAGCTGGTGGCGGCGACGTCTCCTCTACGCGAACGGCAGCTCAAGATCGCTATCCATCTCTTTCAGGCGACTGTCTACACACCCGTCATCTGCTTCATCTTGGCGGCATTGTTCAACGACCCGAAGGGGTTCGCCGACTGGGAACTCCTCACCTGGATCGCGGCGATCGCCATCGTCGATCTCCTGCCCGTGCCGACCCAGGTGCAGGAGAGTTTCAGCCTCGGGTTCCCGCTGGAGCTGGCGGTTGCGATCCTATATCCCGCGCCGGTTGCCGCCGCCGTGGCGCTCCTGGGAAGCAGCGATCCCCGTGAACTTCATCTGAGCGTCCCGCCCACCAGAGCCTTGTTCAACCGGGCCCAGGTGGCGGCAGCGGTCATGGTGGAGAGTTACTTGTTCCACAGCGGTGCGGGGCTTTCATCGCGCTGGTACATCCTGGGCCTCGCGGTGCTGCTTGCAGCGATCGGCGGCTATGCCGTGAACATGCTTCTGGTCGCGACGCTCGTGCACTTCAAGCATGGCCAGCCCATGCGGCTGATCATCCAGCAGATGCATTCAGGCGTGTTCGGCGAGTTCGTCCTCTCGTAC
>JBDTXD010000213.1:0-3250 GCA_040006375.1 Actinomycetota bacterium | reverse complement strand
GCAAAGCCGGACGTCGCCAAGAGCCCGGTGCGATGGGCAAGGATCTGGCCGACGCGGGGATCGCGATCGCCGGCGAGCTCGACGCGCCGGCCACCGCCGACGGCGGCGACATGTTCTGGCTCGACGCCACCACGCTCCTCGTCGGCCGCGGCTACCGAACGAACGACGCGGGCATCGATCAGCTCCGCGCGCTGCTGGAACCGATGGGCGCCGGCGTGCACGCGTTCGATCTGCAACATTTCCAAGGACCCGAGGCGTGCCTGCACCTCATGTCGGTCATCTCGCCACTCGACCATGACCTCGCCGCGGTCTTCCTGCCGATGATGCCCGTGAGTCTGGTCCAGCTGCTGCAGGAACACGAGGTGTCGTTCGTCGAGGTTCCGCAGGAGGAGTTCGACACGCTCGCGTGCAACGTTCTGGCGCTCGGGCCAAGGATCGCGCTCGCCGTCGACGGGAACCCCGAGACGCGGCGACGGCTCGAGGCGGCCGGAGTCGACGTCCGAGTGTTCTCCGGCGAGGACGTCTGCAAGAAGGGCGAGGGTGGTCCCACCTGCCTCACCCGTCCGCTCAGCCGGGGCTGAACGCAGCCGGTACTCTGAGCCGATGGACATGGTCTGGTTCTGGCTCCACATCGCAGGCACACTGGGATTCCTTGCCGTGCACGGCGAGCAAGCCGTTGCGATGTTCCGGATCCGGACGGCGGGGAGCGATCGCGCAGCCATCGAGGCGCTCACCGAACGCTCGAAGACCAAGACCGCTCGGAGCTACGCGGCGCTCGGCGTCATCGTGGTGTCCGGCACCGCCGCAGGGATCCACCGGTCGGAGTTCGGAGCGGCTTGGCTCTGGGCCGCGATCATCGTCCTGCTGGTGACCGTTGGCTTGATGTCCGTCACGGCGACGCCGTGGATGAAGCGGCTCCGGTACGGCTGTACCCGATGGGCCGACGGCAGCTACGCGATGGACGAACAGGAACTCGCAGAGACGCTCGGCGGACCGGTGCCGCTCATCGTCGCCGCGACCGGGGCGGCCGGCCTGCTCATCATCCTGTTCCTCATGTTCGCCAAGCCCGGCGCATGACCCGCCTGGGCATCGAACGCGCGAGCGCCCGGTAGCCTGACCTTCATGACCGATCACGTCCTCAACTTCTCCGCCGGACCCGCCGTCCTTCCCCGGCCCGTGCTGGAGGCGGCCGCCGGGTACATCTCGGAGATCCCCGGCATGGGCGGCGGCGCGCTCGAGATCTCGCATCGCTCCCCCTGGTTCACCGACGTGATCGGGGAGGCCGAGGCGAACCTCCGCCTGCTCCTGGACATCCCCCCCACCTACCGAGTCGTGTTCTGCCAGGGCGGCGCGAGTCAACAGTTCTCGATGCTCGCGATGAACTTCCTCCGCGGACGCGGCGCGGCGGCACAGTACGTCCTCACCGGCGCATGGGGATCCAAGGCCGCAGCGGAGGCGCGGAAGGAAGGCGACGTCCTGATCGCCTGGACCGGGAAGGACGACGGGTTCCGCCGCGTCCCGACGGACCAGGAACTCACCGAGGTCCTCACATCGGACGCGGCGTTCGTACATGTCACGGCGAACGAGACGATCCAAGGGGTGGAGTTCCCCGCGACGCCCGCGGTCCCGAGTGGCGTCGAGCTCTTCTGCGACATGTCCTCGGACTTCCTCTCGCGCCCCGTCGACATCGGGCGCTACGGTCTGGTCTATGCCGGCGCGCAGAAGAACGCCGGGCCCGCGGGGGTCACCGTCGCGATCGTCCGCGAGGACCTGCTCGAACGGATCCCCGACGGGTTGCCCTCCATGCTCGACTACAGGACTTTCGTCGAACACGGTTCGCTCTACAACACGCCGCCCGTGTTCTCGATCCTGGTCCTCATGCTGGTGACGCGCTGGCTCCGGGACGACGTCGGCGGCCTGGACGAGCAGTTCGAGCGCAACCGGCGGAAGGCCGGGGTCCTCTACGGCGCCATCGATACCGGTGCGGGCTTCTACCGGGGCCACGTGGAGTCGGCCTCACGTTCGCTGATGAACGTGACCTGGACGCTCCCCACCCCCGAACTCGAGCATCGCTTCATCACCCAGGCCGCCGCCAACGGCATGGTCGAACTCAAAGGCCACCGGAGCGTGGGCGGGATCAGAGCAAGCGTCTACAACGCGATGCCGATCGAGGGCGCCGAGGCCCTCGCCGCGTTCATGACGACCTTCACGGCCGCGAACGGCTAGGTGACGATCAGTTCGTCGGCCGCCTCACCGAACACCGTGGAGTGACGATCGACGTCCTCGGCAGTGGTGGCCGGGGACATCAGCGCCATGTTGTGGAACGGCGTGATGAGCACGCCCCGGTTGAGCATGTACAGGTGGATCAGCTGGTCCAGTTCTTCATCCTGGCCTGCGGCGGCCTGGGCGCCGTTCCTCGCCTTGTCGGGACGGAAGAGGTACTCGACCCGACACCCCAGGCGCGTGACGTGCCACGGCAGCTCCCGGCTATCGATGACGCCCTGCACGCCCGCCTCGAACCGTTCACCCAGCCCGATCATCTGCTCGAACGCTCGGTCGGTGAGGACCTCGCCAAGCGTTGCCCGCATCGCCGCGAACGAGAGCGCGTTGCCCGCGAGCGTCCCGCCCACGCCGCCCACGTCCGCCTTGTTCCAGTCCGTGCTTGCGATCACGCGATCCGCCACGTCCTGGGTCATCCCGAACGCCGCGGTTGGGATCCCCGCCCCGAGCGTCTTCCCGATGGTCACCACGTCGGGCCGCAGCCCATCGGCCTTCGTCATGCCGCCGGGCCCCGCGCTGATGGTGTGGGTCTCGTCGATGATGAGAAGCGTCCCGTACTTCGTGCAGAGCTCGCGCACGCCCTCGTGGTAACCGGGCTCGGGCAGGACGATGCCGATGTTGGTGAGCGCCGGCTCGAAGAGGCACGCGGCCACATCGCCGTGAGCCAGCGCGCGCTCCAGCCCCTCCAGGTCGTTGATCTCCACCACCCGGGTGGTTTCCTCGATGGGTACGGCCTGCCCGATGGTCCCCTCGCGCAGCTCGATGTTCCCCTGCCCGTCCAGGTTGCCGTAGGTCTCATCGACCGAGCCGTGGTAGTTCCAGTTGTGCACGACGATCTTGTTCCGGCCGGTGATCTGCCGGAGCCAGCGGATCGTGAAGCGGTTCGCATCGGTCGCGGTCAGGCAGAACTGCCACAGGTGCATCCCGAACCGGCGCTGCATCTCCTCGCCGACCCAGATGGCGTCCTCTG
>JBDTXD010000212.1:0-3263 GCA_040006375.1 Actinomycetota bacterium | reverse complement strand
CGCCACCACGATGACGGGAGACTTCTCCCGCGACCGAGCGACCGGTACGATACGGATCACCATGGCCGAACTCACCTCGGACGAGCAGGCACAGCTCTGTACTTCGGGAGACCTCACGTGGGTGGCGCACCACCAGCCCCTTCCCACGCGCCACTCGGCTCGAGCGATCGGGAGCGCAGGCCGTGGACCGGGCTCGATCGTCGCGCGAAGTCGTGGTCATCCACATGCTGCAGCACTAGCTGGGAATCGTTCCTCTAGAGCCTGCCTGCAGCGACGATCCGCTGGAGGAACTGCTTCGTGCGCTCCTGTTTCGGATCACTGAATATCTGCTCGGGCGGACCTTCTTCGAGGATCACGCCCTCGTCCAGGAAGCACACGCGCGTGGCGATGTCCTTCGCGAACCCCATCTCGTGGGTCGCCAAGAGCATGGTCATACCCCCCGCCGCAAGTTCGCGGATAACGTCGAGCACTTCGGCGACGAGTTCGGGATCCAGCGCGCTCGTGACCTCGTCGAGCAGCATGATGTCGGGGTTCATCGCGAGGGCCCGCATGATGGCAACCCGCTGCTGCTGTCCCCCGGAGAGCCGGTCGGGATAGTCGTCGGCCCGCTCCGTCAACGCGAACCGATCCAGCAGTTCGCGCGCCTCGACCTCGGCGCGAGACCGCGAGGTCCCGAGAACCTCCTGAGGTGCCAGCGTGATATTCCGCAGCACCGTCATGTGCGGGAACAGGTTGAACGACTGGAAGACGATCCCCACGTGTCGACGGACGTCGTTCTGATCGACCCCCCGGCCCGTCACAGGTCGGCCGAGGATGAAGATTCGGCCTGCGTCGATGGCCTCGAGAAGGTTCAAACAGCGAAGGAGTGTCGACTTCCCGGACCCCGATGCCCCGATCAGACAGATGACCTCGTGCTCTTCCACGTCGAGGCTTAGCCCTCGCAATACCTCATGGTCGTCGAACCGCTTGTGGATCGACTCCGCACGGATGGCCAGGTTCACAAAGCCGCCCCCGCCATCCTGCGCCTTCGCTGGCGCTCCAGCACGTGATCGGTGAAGCGGGTCATCGGAACGGTGATAACGAGGAAGCACAGTGCAACCCCAAGGAGCGACGTGAAGTTGAAGTCTGATTGTTGCGAGATCTGGCCGTGGTTGAACGCCTCACCGAACTGTCCTCCAACGATCGACAGAAGGGCAG
Organism: Actinomycetota bacterium; assembly: GCA_040006375.1. GTDB lineage: Bacteria > Actinomycetota > UBA4738 > UBA4738 > HRBIN12 > JANXVR01. The sequence continues at coordinate 2,066 of JBDTXD010000212.1, read as the reverse complement.
TGTCCTTCTGCAGGGATATGAAGTCGTTCATGAGCGGCGGGACAACTCTCCTGACCGCCTGCGGCACGATGACGAATCTGAGCGTTGCCGCACGGGTGAGCCCGAGCGATCTGGCGGCCGCGGTCTGACTGGCGTGTACGGATTCGATCCCTGCCCGGTAGACCTCAGCCACATAGGCGGAATAGCTCAGCAGCAGCCCAACGCCACCCCAGAAGGCCCCCGCATGTGGAAGGCCGGGGATCTGCAGAGCCGGCACCCCGAATCCAAACAGATAGACAAGCAGGATCGTCGGGATCCCGCGGAAGAAGTCGATGTAGACGATCGCCAGCGCCCGGATGGGGAAGAAGATCGGCCCACGAAGCGAGCGCATGACCGCCAGCAAGAGCGCGAATACCAGGATCAGGGGTTCGAGCATCAGGAAGACCTCGATGTTATGGAAGAACCCGTGCAGGACATAGGGAAACGTATTCGAGAATTCGCGACTATTGAAGAACTGCTGTTTGATGAGCAGCCAGTTCGGGGAGTTGATGACGATCGCGATGAGAACGCCCAGGAATACAAGGGTGCTGAGGATCGCGATGAGAACGCCGCGAACGCCCTCGGCCTTGAACGACCCGAGGATCTTCGACCGCCTCTCCTCCCGAGACCGCCGAAGATCCGGAATCACGGGTGGGATAGGCGCAGGGGCAGTGCCCACCCAGCAGCCTCTCTTCTAGGGTCCGATGAGGGGCACGGTGCCGACGTTCGTCTTGTCGGAGAGCCAGGTCTTCGTGATCGTTTGGAGGGCGCCGTCCCTCCTCATCTCAGCGAGGGCTAGATCCACGCAGGGCGTAAGCGAACTTCCTTTGGTGAGCGTCATGCCCCAGTACGGCGGAGTACCTCCGGGCGGGTTGGTGAACTGACCGGCCACAACGCTGTTCTTCACCTGCTGAACGTAGGGGTCCGCCATATACAACGCGGTCGGTAGGTCCACGATAAGTCCGTCTACCTGTCCTCCGTTGATCGCCGCAACCGCATCGCTTTCCGATTGATAGGAAGCCGGCCCGCCGTTGGGCTGAATCACGTTTGCGATGAAGTCGTAGCTCGTCGTCCCGATCGGAGCACCGAGCTTGTACTGCTTGAGGTCGGCGATGCTCGCAGCATTGGTGATCGGGCTCCCCTTCACTGCGACCAGCGCCTGGTTGGAGATGTAGTACCCGGTGCTGAAGTCAACAGCTTGGGCGCGGACCGGCTTGTAGGACACCTGCTGGATGTTCAAGTCGAACGGCAGCGGTCCGGGCGCGTAGGACTGGTCGAACTTCACGGGGACCCAGGTCACCTGGCCGGGACTGAAACCGAGACGCTTCGCGACCTCGTAGGCGATCGCGTCCTCGAACCCCTTGCCTGTGGTCGGATCGTTCAGCTTCCAGTCGGAGCCGGACGTCGTGCCGCCTTGGAAGAACGGGGAGTACGCGGGGTTACTGGTACCGATGGTGATGGTGCCGCTTGTGAGGAACGTCGCGCTCTTCGCGCAAGCTGCAGCGGTTTCCCCTGCGGTGGTAGCGGTGGGACCGCTCGCCGTGGAGCTTGCCTTCGAGCACGCGGTGAATACGAGGATGGTGACGGCAGCGAGCGCGGACATCCGTTTCACGTTCGTGTTCCCCCCGAGTGAGACATCGTGTGCCAGCTACCAGACGAGCTGGATGGTAGCAGCAGCCCCCCAACCGCGCAGCCTGCTCACCCTTGCCCCCTACTTCCTCGGTTCCCAGCTGAACGACCGCGCGGCCAGGATCAGGCCGCCGATCCCCCAGAGCGCGACGATCAGCACGTCGCTCCACTGGAATGGAAACGGGTGCGTGCCGGCGAGCGCTCCTGCGGCCGCCGGGGCTTTGAAATTCCCCAGGAACCCTCCGTAGAGCGTTTCGACGAAATGGCGCACCGGGAAGATCTTGCCGACCCACTTGATCCATGAGGGGGCGTCATCACCCAAAGGGATGAAGATCCCCGACAAGAAGAGCAGCGGCAAGACAGTGGCGTTCACCATGGGCGGGGCCGCGTCGGCGTTCGGGATGGCGCCGGTGAGCGCG
>JBDTXD010000211.1:0-3272 GCA_040006375.1 Actinomycetota bacterium | reverse complement strand
CGGCTAGGACTCATCTCGGCTAGAAGTCGCTTCGCGCCGGTTGGATCGGTCGATCTGTGAGCAGCCGCTATCGCGACCAGCTGTTCCACCACGTTCGGCACTCTTGGACCTCGTGCACATCTCCACATAGGCGAGCAATGCGCGCAGACGAGCGTCCTCGGGATACTCGGCGAGGCCTCTGCGGCAACGCCTCAGTGCGAGGCGGTTCAGGCCCCAGAGCCGCGCCCATTCCACAGCGTCGACTACACGATCGACAGGTAGCGTGCCCGGACCCAGCGACATGGCGGAAGGATACGGTTCTCCGTGTCCCCACGTTCGGTTCCGGGGGGAGGGATCGAACCTCCATGCCAGGCTTCAAAGGCCTGTGTCCTACCATTAGACGACCCCGGAGTGCACCGAGATTATGACGGGCCTGGGCGACTGGCCACCACGCAGCGGACTAGCCCGGCGGACCCATAACCACCACGGAACCGGGTACGCGTTCGGCGATCTTGTCCGCGTGGATGACGTGGGGCGCCAGGGCCACCACCGTTGGGCCGCTCCCGGACACGAATGCCGCCTCTGCTCCCGCTTCGACTAGCGCGTCCCGAACCCGCCCAACCTCCGGATGCCGAGCGAGGATCCCTGCCTCCAGGTCGTTGAAGATCGTCGCGCCCAATGAACCGGTGGCTCCCGTCTCCAACGCCGCGAGGGCCGTGCCGCCGTCCGGGCCGCTGCGCGCGCCGTCCTCGTCCCACCAGCCATACGCATCCGCAGCGCTCACCTGAAAGTCAAGTGACTTGACTATCCAAGGAGTGGCGGTCGCGTGGACCTGGTGCAAGATCTCTCCGCGTCCTTGCGCCACCACGGGCCCGCCGACGAGCATCGCGGGGACATCCGAGCCGATACGGGCGCCGATCTCCCGCAGCCGGTGATCGTCGAACCCGCACATCCAGAGCCCATCGAGTGCCCGCAGTACGGATGCCGCGTCCGCAGACCCGCCCGCCATCCCTCCGCCCACGGGGATCCGCTTCTCGATCATGATGCGGGCGCCCGTTGCGCTGAGGTCGATATCCGCCTCCTCCGCCAAGGCCCGGGCGGCGGTGAGCGCGAGGTTTGCATCTCGGTCGGCCCCCTCCAACGCCGCCAGCACCTCCGGATCACCCTCCAGCTCGAGGCTGAGCCCCGCCGCGAGTTCGACCCGAACGGTGTCGAAGATCGAGACCGGCAGGATCAGGGTCTCGATGTCGTGGAAGCCGTCCTCCCGCCGACCCAGGACCCGCAGGAACACGTTGATCTTGCCGTACGCCCTGCGGACGATCGGCTCGCTCATGCGGGGACCCGGTCCGCGATCCGGGCGAAGGCCTCCAGGGGCAGCTCCTCCGGCCGCTGGGACGGACCGACGCCGCTCTCCGCGAGCACGCGGTCGGCGGCGGCCAGATCCAGGCCCATCCGCCGAAGGGCATTCCGCATGGTCTTGCGCCGTTCGGCGAAGGAGACATCGATCACCCGCCAGAGAGCGGCCCGGTCGACATCCACCGCGGGTGCCGCCAGCCGGTCGAGCCGGACCACGACCGATTCCACCGTGGGCCGGGGCCAGAAGACGGGGGCGGGCACGCTCCGGATAAGCGAGGCGTGCGCGGCATATCGGACCCGAACGCTCACGGCGCCGTACCGCTCCTCTCCTGCCTGCGCGACGAGCCGCTCGCCCGCCTCGCGTTGGACCATCACCACGAACCGACCGATGAACGGCACCCCCGCGAGGAGGTCCAGCACCAACGGTGTCGCGATGTTGTACGGGAGGTTGGCACAGAGTGTCCACTCCGAGGCGCCGGTAAGTTCACGCCAGTCGAGCTTCATGGCATCGCCCTGCACCACCGAGACGTTGGGAAGCGTCGCCGTCACTTCCTGAAGGGCCGGGATGAGGAGCCGGTCGAACTCCACGGCGGTGACGTCCGCCCCTGAAGCCGCGAGCGCCAGGGTCAGGGAGCCGAACCCCGCTCCCACCTCGACCACATGATCTCCCGGCCCGATGCCGGCGTCGGATGCGATGGCTCGGGCAAGGTTCGGGTCCGTCAGGAAGTTCTGGCCCAGGGACTTGGAGGGTCGGACACTGAAGCGGGTGGCCAGGTCGCGGATCGCACCGATCCCGAGGCCTCCTTGAGGTGCCGGGCCGCTCATCCGCGGCGACCCGTCAGATCCTCACCAGGCGATACGAACGTTGATGACCCCGCGACCCAGCGAGTCCAGCCGAGAGAACGCCTCGGGCGAGAGATCGATGATCCGGGAGGGGTCGCCGTAAGGTCCACGGTCGTTGATTACCACGACTACGGACCGGCCGGTGTCAACGTCCGTCACGGTCACGTGCGTTCCGAAGGGGAGCCATGGGCTGGCGGCGGTGAGACCGGACCACGGCGGGTCGTACCACGTGGCCACTCCGGTGGTCGGATGCCCGCCGGCGGCAACCGGCGCCGCCACCTCTTCCGCCACGCCCCCGGCGGCGGGCTGAAGCGCCACGGGAGCCGGGACCGGGATCTTCGTCAGGCGGACGGTGAGGCCGGAGTGAAGGGGGGTCTGGAGTGATGGTCGAACGCGGTCAGTGCCGGGATGGATCCCCATGGCCGAGAGGAGCTCCCCAACGGTCGGTGCGTTCGTTATGACGTCGTAGACCTTCCCCGCCACGACGGCACGAACGCTGACCGCCGGGAACAACCCGACACCGCCCGCGGAAGCCGAAGCCCCATCGAGCGCCGCCGCTTTCACGGCGGGTCCGCTGCTCGTTCCTTCCACCACCCAGACCCCCACACTTGTGGACGACTGGTCCGCACCGACGGCGACGGGTGTCGCCGACGGTTGCGCCCGTTGGACCGGATCCTGTTGGGCCTGCGCTCCTCGGGCCACGCTCACCATCAGCAGCGCGCCGACCAACAGGGTCGAGAACTGTGAGGTGCGCCGGATCCGCAATCTGCGAACCCGCGTAACTCGAACCGCCAACCTTCCTCCTTGGTGAGGAAGGCTTCAGAGGGAAGCGGCAAGGCCGGACAGAAGCCTGTGTGTCCATCGGAGAAGCGACAGTACCAAACCCTCAACCCTCACTGCAACCTTGAGGAGACGGGGGTATTTGGTGGGTTTGTGGTAGGTGGGGGAGCGGTGGGAACGGGTTGGGAGGCCCCCGCACCAGGATATCTTGCGCCCGCGTAGGCGTTCGCGCGATGCGGCGGCCCTCCTCGCTGCGGTTCGCGCGCGCAACCGCGACCCGCGGACACCACTGATACCGCGGACTACTTCATTGT
>JBDTXD010000210.1:0-3308 GCA_040006375.1 Actinomycetota bacterium | reverse complement strand
TCACGAACCTGCTCGGCACCCTGCGGTGAGGGCACCTGGATCGCGGCCCCCCGACCCCCTCGAGCTGCTGCTGCCATCGTTCGGCCAGCCCGGTAGGATTTGCACCCGCAATGAGTGATACCGCGACCGACCTCACCTCACCCAAGGGCGCGTTCGCGCACCTGAGCGATATCCAACTGGTGGACTGTCGCGAACCGTACGAGTGGGACGCCGGTCGGGTGGAGGGCGCCATCCACATCCCATTGAACTCCCTCATGGCCGGCGCCGGCGCCGATCTGGACACGTCCGTGCCGATCGCCGTCATCTGCCGTTCCGGCAACCGCAGCGAACTCGCCACGATGATGCTGCAGGCTCGCGGGTACGACGCCCACAACATCGAGGGCGGCATGGAGGCGTGGGCCCGCGATGGCCTTCCCTTCAGTGCCCCCGACGGTTCACCCGGCCGCGTCGCGTAGATCCGGCTCCGCGCACCCTCAGTGACAGCCACCGAACGAGAAGTGTCCCGGGTCGCTGCCCAGGAGCGGTTCGCACCAGCCGGAGGCCTTCAACGCGTTCACGATCGCCGGGGTGTCCAAACCATGTTGCGTGGTGTCAAGCGCCGCACCCAACTGATGCCATGACTTGCCCGGCGGCGCGCACCGCCCCGGGCACCCACTCGCATCACCGCAGATGTTCTGGCACGCGACGCGTTGCTCCGCACAGCTCCGGTAACTCCACACCACCGGGATCCGTTGCCCCGCCCGACGTTCGGCTTCCTTGAACGCCGTCATCGCGAGCGGCTGCAGGGTCACATGCTGGTAGGTGGAAAGCGGCGGTGGGGTCGCGCACGCATCAGTCGGTATGACGATCCCCGAGGCCGCACCTCCGGCGAAGAACGTGAACCCGGCGGTCGCCGCGATCGCGAGGCCGGCGATCCCCATGACGATGCGCCCCCGCCGGGTGAACCGGGCGCCGCGGTGACGCGCCTTCTTCGTGGGCGCAGCACGGCGGGTCGCCGCCGTTGGACCGGACCGTCGTTCCATAGGGCGTAGCCTACGGTCCATGCTGGCCCTGACCGCCCTTCGTGACGAACTCGTCACAACCTTGGGCGATCGGGTGTTGACCGACCCCTTGGCGCTCCGGCTCTACGCCCGTGACGCGTCCCTGGTCGAAGGCTCGGCGGGCGTTGTAGTGCTGCCGCACACCGCCGAGGACGTGGTCGCGGCGGTGAAGGCCGCCGCCCGCCACGGCGTTCCTATCGTTCCCCGCGGCAGTGGAACCGGTCTAGCCGGCGGCGCGACACCGATCGGGGACGCCATAGTCATCGTGACCACCAAGATGAACAGGATCCTGGAGGTCCGGCCGCTCGATCGGCTCGCCTGGGTCGAGCCCGGGGTCATCAACCTGGACCTGGCGAACGCGCTCGCCCTCAGTGGGTTCACCTTCGCGCCGGACCCATCCAGCCAGCAGACGTCGTCGGTGGGCGGCAACATCAACACGAATGCCGGAGGTCCCCATTGCCTGGCCTACGGCGTGACCAGCGCGCACGTTCTCGCTGTGGACATCGTCCTGGCGGATGGCAGCCTAGTCCGGCTCGGGAGCGAGGGCGCGGGGTCCGAAGGCCTGGATCTCCGCGGCGTGGTGGTCGGGAGCGAGGGAACGCTCGGCGTGGTCACCGCCGCGTGCGTCCGCCTCACGCCGATCGCCCCAAGTGTCCGAACCATGCTGCTGGATTTCCTGACGGCGGAGGATGCGGCGGCAACGGTCAGCGCGATCATCGCGCGCGGCGTCGTCCCGGCCGCGCTCGAGATGATGGACCGCGGCATCGTGGAAGCGGTCGAACGCTTCGCGCACGCCGGCTACCCGACCGATGCCGCCGCGGTCCTGTTGGTGGAGGTGGACGGCCTCGCGGGGGCGGTCGCCGCCCAGACCCGCGAGGTCGAGGCCGCCGCCCACGAACACGGCGTGCGCACCGTTCGCGTGGCCGCCGACGCAGCGGAGCGGGCGCTCCTGTGGAAGGGTCGGAAGTCGGCGTTCGGCGCGGTGGCTCAGATCGCCCCGCACTACCACCTACACGATTGCGTCGTCCCCCGCGCCCGTCTGGTGGAAGTGCTCCGCGGTGTCTACGCCATCGCCGAACGCCACGACCTCATCGTGACCAACGTCTTCCATGCGGGGGACGGCAACCTGCACCCCTTGCTCTCGTTCGACCGGAGCGTGCCGGGCACGCTCGAGCGCGTGCTGCGCGCCAGCGAGGAGATCGTTCGCCTCTGCATCGACGCGGGTGGGACGCTGAGCGGGGAGCACGGGATCGGCCTGGAGAAGCGGGACTTCATGCCCCTGGTGTTCACGCCCGAGGACCTGGACGCGCAGGCGTGCATCCGCGCGGCCTTCGATCCACAGGGCCGGATGAACCCGTCCAAGATCCTGCCCGAGGGCTCGCGGTGCGGCGACTACGCGGTGGCGCGCGGTGGGACGGGGACCGCGGCAGCCGACGTTGAGGCGCTCCCCGACGGATCGTGGATCTGATGGAGAGCCTGCACCCGGATTCGACGGCCGACGTCGCGGAGATGCTCGCGGCACTTTCCGCGTCGCGGATACCGACCCAGATCGTCGGCGGCCAGCAGCACATGGGCCGCGTGGCTTCCAGGGATATCGGGGCAGAGCTGTGGACCACGCAGCTCGGCCGGGTGATCGCCTACGACCCAGCCGAGATGCTCGCGGTCGTCGAGGCCGGGATACGCATCCGCGAACTCGACGCGGTGCTCGCCGAAGGCGACCAGGAGTGGCCGGTCGATGCGCCGCCCGACGCAACCGTGGGCGGCGTCATCGCGGCCGGGACCTCCGGCATGCGCCGGCTCCGCACCGGCCTCATGCGCGACACCGTGGTCGAACTTGAACTCGTCACCGGCGACGGCCGCCGCATCCGATCCGGCGCACGGACCGTCAAGAACGTGACCGGGTTCGACGTCCACCGTTTGGCGACCGGGTCGCACGGCTGCCTCGGGACGATCGTGCAGGTGGCGCTCAAGGTGCGGCCGCGCCCGAAGGCCAGGCGCACCCTCATGGTTCACAACGGCGGCGTCGAGCTGGCCGAGTCACTCCTTACGGGCGTGCCGCTGCCCCCCGCAGTCATCGCCGAACCCGATCACATCGAACTCGTCCTGGAGGGCTGGCCCGAGGAGGTCGAGGAGCAAACGCAGGCCGCTCGCGCGGTGACGGCCGGATTCGACATCCACGAGAACCAGCCACTCGTCCGGCCAGACCAACGCTGGCCCGAGGCGTCTGTGCTGGGGGAGGCGGCCGTGACACCGACAGGGATCACCCCA
>JBDTXD010000209.1:0-3312 GCA_040006375.1 Actinomycetota bacterium | reverse complement strand
CGCATCCCCCCGAACAGCTCCATCGTCCACGCCGCGTCTACATCGTCGGAAAGCGTGAGTGCGCAGACCGCCGTTCGCGGGGAGGCGCCCATGGCGGCGATATCCGAGAGGTTCACCACGACCGCCTTGTAGCCAAGGTCACGCGCAGATGTTTGCCCGCGATCGAAATGCGTTCCCTCAACCATGGCGTCGGTGGTGATGACCTGATCACCATCGCCCCCGCGGACCACGGCCGCGTCGTCCCCGACCCCGACGAGCACCTCGGGGCCGCTGCCGGAGAGCACCTTGCCGATGGCGGTCAGCAGTTCCTGTTCGCCGATGTCCATGCCGTTTGTCCGTTCCGTCCAACCGAAGGGGCGTTCCTGTACTCGCACGGGGCCGAGGAGGACATCGACCCGTTCGGTAGACTCTAGGCCTTATCCAGCGTGTCCAAACGCGGTTTCCACCGACACCGTCGCCGCAAGGAGGCTCCACGTTGCCCCAGACCTTCGTTAACCCAACCCCTGAACAGCTTCGTGTCTTCACCGAAGAGATGCCCACCACCCGGGTCACCACCCTCGGAAACACCAACACCACCACGAAGGTTCTCTCGCGGAGCGCGGCCAGCACCTACGTCGTGGGCGGCCCCTCGTCCGGAAAGACGATGACCCGCGAGGAGTTCGACGAGATCGCCGGACTCCAGGACGCCTACATCGCCGAGCGCGACATGCTGGTGATCGACGGGTACATCGGGAATGACCCCGAGATGCGAAGCGCGGCGCGCCTCACCATCGAGAAGGGGTTCGCGAACATCGCCGGGATGCAGCAGAAGCTCTACTTCGAACGGACCGACGGTGCGGACCCGACCGTACACGTCATCTACACGCCCGGCCTGGCCGCACCCAGCTACCCGGATGAGCGTTGCATCGCGGTCGATCTGGAGAACAACGTTACGCGCGTCCTTAACTCCGACTACTTCGGTGAGTCGAAGAAGGGCGGCCTGCGGATGTGGAACAACATCGTGTACAACAAGGGGGGGCTGGCCCTGCACGCCGGGTTGAAGGTCATCCCGACGCAGGACGGTGACAAGGTTTTCATGATCATCGGCCTGTCGGGCACGGGCAAGACCACCACCACGTTCACCACGCAGAACGGCTCCAAGCCCATCCAGGATGACTTCGTCGGGCTCATGCCGGGTGGGCATGCGTTCGGCACGGAGAACGGATGCTTCGCGAAGACCTTCGCTCTGGACCCGGACTTCGAGCCCTCCATCCATGGCGCCGTTACCAAGCCGAATGCCTACCTCGAGAACGTCTACATGGACGACAACGGGGAGGTCGACTTCTTCAACGAGAACTACACGAAGAACGGCCGCGCGGTGTTCGAGATGCGCGATCTCATGAGCTACGAGGACGCGATGAACGTGGGGACGGTCGACTACCTCCTCATCCTTAACCGCAACGAGAACATCATCCCCGCCGTGGCAAAGCTCACGCAGGAACAGGCCGCGGCCTACTTCATGCTCGGCGAGACCACCGGAACGGCTGCGGGCGGTGCAGCCGAGGAGGGCAAGTTCCTCCGCGTGCCCGGCACCAATCCGTTCTTCCCACTCCCCCATGGCCTGCAGGGCAACCGGATGCTGGAGCTGCTCGCGAGCCACCCCATCGACGTCTACCTCTTGAATACGGGCCGGGTCGGCGGCAATGACGGCGATGACCGTTCGAAGAAGTTGAAGATCCCGCACACCTCCGCGTGCGTGAAGGGCATCGCCGAGCAGCGCATCGTGTTCGAGGACGATCCCGATTTCCGCTATCAGATCGCATCGTCGGTTCCCGACATCGACGACATCCAACTCCTGCAGCCCAAGCGCCTCTACGAGGATCAGGGTCGCGCGGACGAGTACGCGTCAATCGTTGAACGCCTTAAGACCGAACGAGTCGCCCGGCTGCAGGAATTCCCGGAGCTCTCGGAAGAGATCATCAAAGCGGTGGGCTGAAGCTAAGGCGGTTCGTTCCCTCGGCTCAGGAAGAACGCGGCCACGAACTGGACCACGGGCAGCGCCAGCACCAGCAGCAGGTACCCGGCGTGCGTGCGTGCTTCGTAGACGAACGCCTGTTCCCGGGTGTCGATCGATGCGTAGATGGCGAACGCGCCCGCCAGCGCGAACCAGAACCCAGCGCGCGCCGTGACGAAGACCGCGAACCACACCTGGTCACGCAGGGCCGTCGGCTCGCCCAGCAAGGGTTTGCGGATCCAATGGACGCCAGACCGCACGCCCAACCCGGCGGCGAGCACCACAACCCCGTATTCGAACCAGTGCATCCTGCCCCTCCGCCGTTGCGGGCCCCCGCCCTTCGAGGCTAGCATTGCGCCCCTACGAACAGGAGGCCTCGTGGTCAACGCATACATCCTCATCCAGACGGAAGTCGGCAAGGCGGCAGCGGTCGCGGATGCGGTCCGAGCGGTAGCGGGCGTGGCGGAGGCGGAAGATGTCACCGGGCCCTACGACGTCATCGTTCGCGCCGAGGCGAACACCGTGGACGAACTCGGGAAGCTCGTCGTCGCCAAGATCCAGGCCGTCGAAGGCATCACGCGCACGTTGACCTGCCCCGTGGTTCACCTCTAGCAGACACCCGTATCCTGGTCGGCGTGAACGCCGGAGCGCTCGAACCGGGATCGTCGGGGTGGCGCTCGTCGGGGTGGCGCTCGTCTGGGTGGCGCTCGTCTGGGTGGCATCCGCCGCGATGCGTCCCTACCCGTCCATAGCCACCCCCGCAGACCGAAGCGAACGGCCGGATCGCGTTCGACGGCGCGGGGCTGGGGTCGGTGGATCCCGACGGCCCGGACGCCGCCACGATCACCACGGGCAACGACCACGTTCCGGCCTGGTCGCCGGACGGATCGAAGCTCGCATTCGTCTCGGATAGAGGCTCGGGCAACGATGACATCTGGACGATGGACGCCCTGGATGGTTCGGGGCAAACGGACCTATCAGCTGCTCCCCTCAGCAACGAACTCTCACCTACGTCCGCTCCGAGCGGGGCGAACCGCTGTGTAGTTGATGTGAGGGACCTCACGCACTGCTGCTGATCAGACCGCGGCCCAGCCTCAACGCTCGAGTTCCCCCGCCGGGATGCTCTTCGTTCGTTCTGCCGCCTGGCGCTCGATCGCCAGATCCAGGAGCCGGTCGATCAACCGGTCGTAGGGAAGGCCCGAAGCCTCCCAGAGCTTGGGGTACATCGAGATGGAGGTGAAGCCGGGGATGGTGTTGATCTCGTTCAGGTAGAGCCGGTTGGTTCCCCGTTCTACGAAAAAGTCGACGCGGGCAAATCC
>JBDTXD010000208.1:0-3325 GCA_040006375.1 Actinomycetota bacterium | reverse complement strand
AAAATTATTCATATCATCATCTGATGGTCTCTTTAGGTATTATTGCTGCTTTTGGTTGAGACGTTGATGCCGATGTGGTGGAACGAGAACCCCGGAAGCGACACCGGCTTCACGTCGGTCGCACCCGCCAGGCCATCCCAGATCGTCGGTGGGATCTCGGGAAGGATGTCCACATCCCCCCCTTGCAGCCCCTGCGCCATCACGTCTTCGTTCTGATAGAGCACCCACACAACCGAGGCCGGACCGGGAGCCGGACCCCAGAAGTCGGCATTGCGCTTGACGGTGATGCTCTGGCCCCGCTGCCACTCTCCGAACGTGAACGGCCCGGTACCAACCGGTGTGTCGTTGGCGAATTTCTGGATCTCGCCCGAGCTCATACCGGCCCAGATGTGCTTCGGGATGATGGGGATGGCGAGCGCCGGGTCGAAGGCCTGCGGGGCCTTGAACGTCACCTCAACGGTGCTGGGATCGGTTGCTTTGATCGAGATCGCGTCGACCAGCCACTGGGCGTACTGCGACAGTCCCTCGCCGAGGATCAGGTTGAACGTGAAGACCACATCGTCGGCGGTGAACGGCTTCCCGTCGTGCCAGGTGGCCGTACGCAGGTGATAGATGATGGTCTTGCCGTCGCTCGAGACCTCAGTCGATTCGGCGAGCGCGGGAACGATATCCAGGTTCTCGTCGTATTCGCTCAGCTTGTCGTAGACCAGTTGGAGCACCTCTTGAGCCTCGGTCGAATACGACGTGAGCGGATTCATCGTGTCTGGCTCCGAGGACCAGCCCACGCGCAGCGTTCCAGTTGTGGACCCGGGTCCGCCACTGGGGGCCGGGCCGTTATCCGCAGCCTTCGTACACGCCGCCAGGATGGCGGGAAGACCGCCCGCGATGAGCGCGGTACTCGCTGCCGACCCCCACAAGAACGTCCGTCTGGTGATCCCGCCCGGTGCTGCCCCCTGATCCATCCGCTGCCCCCCGTGTCCTTGCGAACACGCCCGTCGGCGTGCTCGATCAGGGGCATCCTATGACGACACGCCTGATCGCGTACGCTGCAGTGGTTTCCGAACAGCGCTACCCTCCAGCGGTGCGACGACGCGCAGGCCTAGCGAGCGAGGATCCAGCCGAGCGAACCCGAGCCAACTCCGGATCGTCGCCGGGGTTGGGCCGCTAGCATCAAACCGTGGGAAACGAGGGCGCCGGATCGCAGACCAACGGACCCTGGGTGCGGCGCTCGCGTGCGGTGGCCTACGAGAACCCGTGGATCACGGTCTTCCACGACGAGGTGACGCGTCCCGATGGGCAGCCGGGTATCTACGGGGTCGTGCATTTCCACACCCGGGCGGTCGGCGTGGTTGCCTTCGACGACCGGGACCGGGTGCTCTTGGTCGGTCAACACCGGTACACCCTCGACCGATATTCGTGGGAGATCCCCGAGGGCGGCAGCGGGCTGGACGAAGATCCCCTCGTGGGAGCCAAGCGCGAACTCGCCGAGGAGACCGGATTCCATGGTGGCACGTGGCGGGAGCTCATCCGATTCTCCGAGTCGAACTCGGTCACGGACGAAGAAGGGGTGTTCTTCGTCGCGACGGAACTGGAGCCGGGGACTTCCTCGCCCGACGGAACGGAGGATCTCCAGTTGCGGTGGATGGCCTTCTCCGAGGCGCTGGGCCTGATCGACAGCGGCGAGATCCACGATGTGATGACGCAGATCGCGCTCCTGGCCGTCGCGCGCGAGCGCGCCGAGGCCGGCGGGGGACGCTAGCCGACCATCCGGCCGCTCTGATTCGCCGCATCGCGTTTGCGTTCGTACATCTCGCTGTCGGCGTGACGAAGCAGATCACGCTGACCGTCTCCGTCGAACGGGTACACCGCCGAACCGGTGCTGGCGCGCGGGGAAACCTCATGACCGCCGAGCAACAACGTTTCGGCGAAGATCTCCGAGATACGCTGCTCGACGATCCCCACGGCATCGCGCGCCGTCTGCCCGTCTTCGGTCGACTCCAGATCCGCCATGAGGATCAGGAACTCGTCTCCGCTCTGCCGGGCAACCAGATCCGTGGCGCGTGTCGCCCGTGTGAGCCGCTCCGCGGCCACCTTGAGCACTTCGTCACCGATCGAATGACCGAAGCTGTCGTTGATCGCCTTGAAGTCGTCGAGGTCCACGAAGAGCACGGCGACGGCGAGATCTCGGCGCGAGGCGCGCGCCAGCGCGAGATCCAGATGCTCGGCGAACATCGCCCGGTTGGGCAGACCCGTGAGGGCGTCGTGATACGCCAGGTGCGCGAGCCGGAGTTCGTTCTCTTTCTGTTCCGTGACGTCGAACATCACGCCCTGCACGAACAGGGGCTTGCCGTCGGCGTCGAGCACGAGATGCGAACGATCGTGGATCCAGACGACGCTCCCATCGGGACGCAGGTATCGGTAGTCACCCGTCGCGAAGTCACCGTTCGCGAGGAAGGCCTCGTACTCCTCGTTCACCCTGGCTCGGTCATCCGGATGGATCATCCGGCCCCATTCGGCCGCGAGGGCCATGTACTCATCGGGCGTCAACCCCAGCACCTGTTGCACATGCGGGCTCACGTACAGGGTCTTCCCGTTCGGGTCGGGTTCGTCGATATAGATGGCGGCGGGGAGCTGCTCCATGAGGGCCGCGTACTTCGCGGATGCCTCGAACAGTTCCCGTTCGGTCTCCACGAGGCGCGCTTGCACCTGCGACAAACGTTGCCGCAGTTCCTCGTTCTCGGGCATGCCGGATCCGGCCGCGTCGTGAGCCACAGAGTAGATATCGGCCTGGAAGGGTGCCTCCTGAACTTCGGTCGGCAACGGAAGGAGCCGGCCCGAAGGGCCGGCTCCTGGGGTTGCGCGCGGCGGCCGGGGAGTTAGCCCAGCGCCACGGCGTTGATGAGGTTCGAATCGCGGAGCTTCCGGAGCGCCTCTCGCTCGATCAGCCGGACGCGTTCGCCCGACAGACCCAGCACCTTGCCGGTTTCCCGGAGGCTGAGCGGCTGTCCGTTCTCCAGGCCGTAACGGAGCGCCACCACATGGCGTTCGCGCTCGTCCAGCACCCGGTCGACGGCGTCCCCGATCTCCTCGCGGAGCAGGGCGTCCTCCACCTCGTTGAACGCGGCATCGGAGTCCACTTCCTCGATGAGGTCGCCTAGTTCGGTGTCCTCACCCACGGGCGACTGCAGGGACAACGGCTCTCGGCGGCCCATCTCGGTAAGATCGTCGATCTCCTCCACGGTGGTGTCCAGGGCCTTTGCCAGCTCCTCACGGCTGGGCTCACGGCCCATGGACTGCGCGAACTGGAACCGCGTGCGGTTCAGCT
>JBDTXD010000207.1:0-3327 GCA_040006375.1 Actinomycetota bacterium | reverse complement strand
GATGAGGATCGTGGTATTCGGGGCGACCGGCCGGGTCGGCCGAGCGGTCGTGGAACAGGGCCTGGCGCGCGGGCATGAGATCACCGCCTTCGTTCGTTCGCCGGAGAAGCTGGATCGGTGCGAGGCGCCCGGCCTCACTGTGGTGATCGGTGACGCGTCGGATGCGTCGTCTGCCGCTGCCGGGATCCCCGGGCACGATGCGGTCATCTCCGCACTCGGCGTCGTCGGCTTGGGAGAAACAACCGCGCTCTCGGAGATGACGGCGAACGTGGTCGCCGGGGCGAAGGCCCACGGGGTTCGCCGGGTGGTCGGCGTCGTGTCGGTGGCAGTGTTCTTCAAGACCAGCCGGCCGCCGTTCCAGTTCGTCGGTGAGGAGCATCGCCGTGACCTGGCAACGCTGCGGGCCTCCGGTTTGGACTGGGTCGGGGCTGCGCCCGGGACCATCACCGACGACGAGGCCGTCGGGACCTACGAGGCGGTGCTGAACGCGCGGGCGCCCGGTGAGGAGATCACCCGCTTCGACCTTGCGGACTTCCTCCTGGACGCCGCGCAGACGGACGCATTCGTCGGTCACGTCGTGGGCCTTTCCAGCTGAGCCGGTCGCGCCGGCCTTCTGACGGACCCACGTGCGCGATGACATGATGCCGCCTCCCGTCTACCACTGAGGAGCCGTCATGCCGGTCGAACGCAATGCCGATCACCCGACCTTCGAGGCCGGAGGGAACACGATCACCAGCTTCGCGGCACCCGCCCGTGGGTCGGCCGAAACCATCCTGTTCAAGGCGGACATCCCGCCGGGCGGCGGATTGCCCCGTCACAAGCACGACCATTTCGACGTGTTCACCGTCTCCGACGGATCGGGCACGATGCACATCGGCCAGGAGTCCTGGGAGGTCTTCGCGGGGGATTCCGTGGTGGTCCCGATCGGCGAATGGCACTTCATCGAGGCCGGCTCCCAGGGTGTCGGCATCATCGTCACCATGGTGTCCGGCACGCTCATGATCCGCGAGGACGGCACCGAGTCCGTTCCGCCCTGGGGCGAGTAGCGGGCCTCCGGCGCCGCGGCGTCGCGGCGTCAGCTCAAGACAGGTGACCGATCCGCTCCAGGAGCGCGGCCGCCCGGTCCAGGGTGGCGAGGTCCTCGGCGCCGAGTTCGGTCAGCTCGGCGGAGAGCTCAGTCACCCGGTACTGGCGTCCCCGCGAGAGAGCCAGCCGTCCCATCCCCGTCGCGCGAACCCGAACCGAACGCCCGTCGTCGGGATGGGGTTCCCGCATCGCGAGCCCGTCGCGCTCCAGGCCGTCGATCACGCGGGTCATGGTGGGGGAGCGCACCCCTTGGGTGGCGGCGAGTTCGCCGATGGTGAGGGGGCCCGTGGCCACGATCACCGAGAGTGCGGAGAGCCGGGACGCGGACAACCCCGGCTCTCCATCCCGAACACGCACGCGCCGCAGCAGTTGGATGGCGGCCGAGTGAAGCCGTTCGGCCAAGGCATCCGTGTCCTGCGGTGGGGAAGTGCCGCTTGACGTGTCCAAGGAATATATGTAGTTAGGCTACGCACAGATATTGCCACGAGGAAATAGAGGGGTCAAGCGTCTCGCTCTGGGGAATTGACGCACGTCTTCCCGGGTGCTTGGCTCGGGCCATGGCTGACGAGTACACCGATGCGACGTATGGGGACCGTGTCGCTGCAACCTATGACGCGAGATATATATGCAGCGGCCTTCGAGGGAGACACGGCCAAGGCCGTCGAGTTCCTACGGCAGCTGGCAGGCGACGGTCCCACTCTCGAACTCGGGATCGGCACTGGACGCGTGGCGACCCCGCTTGCCGAGGCTGGGATCGAGGTTCACGGGATGGACGCCTCGGAGACGATGGTCGCCAAGATGCGAGCCAAACAAGGAGGCGAGCACATCCCCGTCACCATCGGGAGCTTCGCGGACTTCGCCCTCGAGTCTCGCTTCGGACTGATCTACGTGGTCTTCAATACGTTCTTCGGACTCCTCACGCAGGAGGAGCAAGTGTCCTGCTTCGAAGCGGTGGCCCGGCACCTCAAGCCCGGCGGGGCATTCGTCATGCAAGCCTTCGTGCCAGATGTCAGGCGATTCGACGAGCACGAACAGCGGGTGGCAGCCGAATCGATAGGGATCGACGAGGTGGTCCTCGAGACCTCGACCCACGACCCCTTTGCCCAGCGAACCGACAGCGCCTACGTGGTGATACGCGATGGCGGCGTCCGGATGTACCCGGTGAGGATCAGGTACGCCTACGTGTCCGAGCTGGATCTCATGGCCCGTCTGGCCGGGATGCGCCTTCAAGATCGATGGGCGAACTGGGATCGCGACCCATACCCATCAAAGAAGTGGACCCACGTCTCCGTCTGGGGAACCTAACGAGGTTCGGCGCCCGCGGGCGGCACGAAGACCATGAGGAGCCATGGCTCTGACCGGTGTTGATCCGCCGGTCGTTCACCGACCGGCTCGAAGCCGGCCTTCGTCCATGCCCTGATCCCTTGCGGGTTGGAAAGGTACGGGTCCACGATCAGGCGTGGGAGCTGCAGCGTTGAGACCAACCATCGTGCGAGAGCGTTCGCGGCATCTGGGCCGAGACCGCGTCCTCGCGCCTCTGGGATGAGAAACATGTCTAGCCCGCTCTCCTCAGCCGCGTCATCCGCGAACCATGCCTGGAGGTATCCGATGGGGCCCTCGTCGCTTTCGATGATGTAGGCGTCTACGTCGGCTCGAGCCAGCTCGTCCCGCATCTGCTCGTGCGTGTACGTCTCCTCGTCCCAGTAGCGTGCGACCTCGGGATCCAGGTGCCACCGGACCAGGAGGTCGACATCGTCCTCCGTCGCAGGGCGGATCGATGTGAGTTCACCGTGGACGGGACTCTCGGGCACCCGTTCGATGGCCATGGTCTGAGGCTAGCTCGGTCTGGAGGAGACCGGCGCCGAGTTGGGCACGCTAGGGAAGTACACCCTGGGACTTGAAGTCAAGGATGGCCGCGATTCCCTCCCGAACACGGACCGCCTAGACTCGAGCTTCGTGAAGGACAGGCCCAAGGAAGCCGCCCGCGGTGCCGACTTCTACGACGATCCTGGAGTCTTCGCTCGCTACTTCGAGCACCGTGATCCTTCCGATTCTGTCGTCACTACGATGGAGGCACCGGCGTTCTGGGAGGTAGTCGGCGACGTCACGGGCGCTCGAGTCCTAGACCTTGGATGCGGCGATGGTGGGCTGAGCGCAGAGCTCTTGGCTCGCGGCGCCACGCTGTACGAGGGCATCGATGCGTCCCGAGCGATGGTGAAGCGGGCGATAGCCAGGCACGGA
>JBDTXD010000206.1:0-3332 GCA_040006375.1 Actinomycetota bacterium | reverse complement strand
GCGGTCGCGAGCCAGGTGGCAACAACCACCAGGAACAGCGCGCGCCCCAGTCTCGGCCGGCGCACCCTACGGGCCCGTGATCGTGACGTCGATCTGGTCCGAATCCTTCATCGCCACGGAGGCCGCGAGGGCAACGGTCATGGAGCCGCCACCCCCGGGCACCGCGGCGCTTCCGGTGCTATTGGCCGTGCCGTTGTTGACGGTCACCGACAAGGTCCCCGCCGCGCACGCCGCGGCGATGCCGCCGATCGTGACACTGGTCACGTTATTCCCGGTCAACACCTGCAGGACCGTGACGCCATCGTTGTCGCACGTGGCGACGGCTACCTTGCCTGCACCCACGCTGTTCGTCGCCGTGTTGAGGCTCGAGGCGTGACCCACGGTTGCGAAGAGAGCGGCAGCCACGAGGGCCGCCGCTCCAACGATGGTTCCGCTTGTGCGTCGCATGGGGAGATCCTCCGCCGGAGGCGGCCCGAAGGCCGCCTCCGAGTGAGGTGGGTCTTAACCGCTGATGACCACGTGGACGCCGGTGACGCTCGAAGCGGAGACACCCGTGAAGGTGAAGGCCTGCGTCGTGAGGACCCCGGTGGCCAAGGTCGCCGTCTGCTCACCCAGGCTGGCGTTCGAGGCGCCGGGGCCCGTGAGGGTCACGCGGATCGCCTTGCCGCCGCACTTGGGAGCGGTCTCATCCAGGCCGTTCACGGTCACCGTGGTCGCCTCGTATCCGGGGATCGTCGAGGAGTAGGTGGGCGTGTACGTGACGTTCAGCGCAGTGGACTGGCACGCAGCCACGGCCGAAGTACCGGCGCCCAGAGAGGCAGAGGTGACGGTAAGGCTGGCTGCGAAACCGTAGACCGTCGCGAAAACCAGGACTCCCGCGAAGATCGAGATGAGTGTCCGCTTCATGAACTCTTCTCCTTCTGATAAAAGGCCGGACGGCGGCCTAACCGCTGATCACAACGTGGATGTTGGTGATGCTTGCTGCCGACACATTCGAGCTGGTGAAGTCGGCGGTGAACGTGGTGCCCGACGACGGGGTTGTCCCCGTCACCTCACCGAGTGAAGCGTTGGATGCGCCTGGGCCGGTGAGGGTGACCTTGAATGCCTTGCTAGGGCACTTCCCCGCGCCGGTGTCCAAACCACTAACGGTGACGACCCCCACCTTGTAGGCGGGTATCGAAGAGTCGTAGGCAACCGCGTAGGAAGCGGTGAGCGTGGCGCTTTGGCACGCGGCGACCGCCGACGTCCCGGCACCCAAGCTGGATGCGCTCACGCTCAGACTGGCGGCGAAACCGTAGACGGTCGCGAACACGACGATCCCTGCCAGTAGGGCCGTGAGCGTTCGCTTCATCCCGGATCGCCTCCTTCGTTGATCGTCGGCCGATCGGCCTATTCCGCTGTTCAGAGACAGTCATCGACCGAATGAGCAAAAAGGTTCATACCCAGACAGGAGTAGGTCTGGGATCCAAGGCGAGGTAGACCCAGATGTAGCTAGGGGGTCAGGGCCAGAAAACGGGATGGATCAGGGGTTCAGGAGGGCGAGGAATGCATCGAGGTCGGGGGCCACGTTGTACGTGGGTTCCAGGTACCCCTCAAGGGCCTCGATGGTCTTGTAGCCGTTCCCCGTGACGTAGGCCACAGTCTCTTCGTCGGGGGCGATGATGCCCTCGTCGGCCATCCGTTTGAGGTTGGCGATGGTGACGCCCCCGGCCGTCTCGGTGAAGACGCCTTCGGTGGAGGCCAGGAGCTCGATGCCCTCGCGGATCTGCATCTCGGTGCACCATCCGATGTGGCCTCCAGTCTTGCGGGCCACCTCCAGGGCGAAGATGCCGTCCGCAGGAGAGCCGATCGCGAGGGAACGCGCGATCGTGTCCGGCTTGACCGGCGTGACCTCGGTGGCACCGTCCAGGAACGCCTGCGCCACCGGACGGCATCCTTCCGGCTGCGCACCGGACACGCGATAACTCCTCTCCTCCACGGCACCCACGGCGATGAGTTCGCTGAACGCCCGGTGGATCTTCGTCAGCAGCGCGCCGGACGCGATCGGTACCACCACGTGGTCCGGAAGGCGCCAGCCGAGCTGTTCGGCCGTCTCGAACCCGAGGCTCTTGGAACCCTCGGCGTAGTAGGGCCGCATGTTCACGTTGACGAACGCCCACGGGAGCGCTTCGGCCACTTCCGAACACAGCCGGTTCACGTCGTCGTAGTTGCCCTTGACCGCGACCACCTTGGCGCCGTAGGCCTCGGTGGCGAGGATCTTCGCCCGCTCCAGGTCCTCCGGCACGAACACGTAGCACTCCAGGTTCGCTTTCGCGGCGTGCGCGGCGGTTGCGTTCGCGAGGTTCCCGGTGGAGGCGCAGCTCACCGCCTTGAATCCGAACTCCCGCGCCATCGTCACGGCAACGGTCACAACCCGGTCCTTGAACGAGTTGGACGGGTTCACCGAGTCGTCCTTGATCCAGAGGTTCTTCAAGCCCAGGCGTTCGCCGAGATTGTCGGCCTTGCGGAGCGGCGTGAAACCGGCTCCCAGGTCAACGCGCTCGATGCCTGGTCCGCCGGGCAACAGCTGCTCGTAGCGCCACAGCGAATCGGGACCGGCCTCAGCGTCGGCGCGGAACTTATCTCCGTCCACCGATTGCAGGTCGTAGGAGGGTTCGAGCGGGCCGAAGCACTCCTCGCAGATGGTCAGCGGTTCCACCGCGTACTGGGCGCCGCAGATCCGGCACTGAAGCGCGGCGGGCGTTGCGAGTTTCGAGGACGTCACCAGGTCACCGCGCCATGATCGGCTTGGCCAACCACGCGCGCGTACTTGGCGAGCGCGCCTTGGGTGTACTTCGGCTCGGGCGCCGTCCAGGCAGCCCGGCGTTCGGCCAAGGTAGCCTCACTCACCTCGAGGTTGATCGTGCGGTTCTCGGCATCGATGTGGATGGAGTCGCCCTCGGCCACTAGGGCGATCGGGCCCCCGATGCACGCTTCGGGCGCGATGTGCCCGACGCTGATGCCCTTCGTCGCCCCGCTGAAGCGACCATCGGTGATGAGCGCGACCTCTTGGCCCAGCCCGGCGCCCGCGACGGCCGCGGTCACCGCGAGCATCTCGGGCATACCCGGAGAGCCCTTCGGTCCCTCGTAGCGGATGACCATGACGTCACCGGAAAGGATCCTGCCCTCCGCCAGCGCGTGGAACGCGGCGGTCTCCGAATCGAACACCCGGGCGGGTCCTCGGAAGTCCAGCGAAGACGAACCGGCGATCTTCATCACGGAGCCGTTCGGCGCGAGTGAGCCTCGGAGGATGGCCGTCCCGCCCTCGGTGTGGATAGGATCGTTGAACGGGC
>JBDTXD010000205.1:0-3351 GCA_040006375.1 Actinomycetota bacterium | reverse complement strand
TTCCAGACGATCAAGGGCAAGCAGGGGATCCGCGACGCCGCTCGCGTCCTCGGCTATCCGCCGGTCGTGGGGGACCGGCTCTGCAAGATGTACCCGCCCGCGATGATGGGTCGCGACTACCCCATCGAGGACGCGCTCAAGCTCTCTCCCGATCTCGCGGCTGCCTACGAGAAGGAGACCGAGGCGAAGGAGATCATCGAGACCGCGCGGGCACTCGAAGGGCTGCGCCGTGAGGATTCGGTTCACGCTGCAGGCGTGGTCATCGGCGACAAGCCGCTCGTGAACTACCTGCCGCTCAAGCTGTCGAAGGATTCGCGCGATGACTCCAAACGGGTCGTGACGCAGTTCGACATGCACGGGGTGGAGGATCTCGGGCTGCTGAAGATGGACTTCCTGGGCCTTCGGAACCTGAGCGTCATCGAGGACACCCTGCGGCATCTGCGGATGCGCGGCATCGATCTGGATATCGACCATGTTGCGCTCGACGATGTGGACACCTACGAGATGCTGCAGCGCGCTGAGACCACCGGGGTGTTCCAGATGGAGTCCGCCGGGATGCGGCAGCTGATCAAGGTGCTCGAGCCGGACAGGTTCGAAGATCTTATGGCGCTCGTGGCGCTCTACCGTCCGGGGCCGCTGAACAACGGCTTGCATACCGAATACGCCGAACGTAAGCACGGCCGCCGCAAGGTGACGTATCCGCACGAGGACCTGGAGCCGTTCCTGAAAGGCACATACGGCGTGATGATCTACCAGGAGCAGGTCATGCAGGTCGCCGTGCAGATCGCCGGGTTCTCGATGGGCGAGGCCGACATCCTGCGCAAGGCGATGGGGAAGAAGGACCTTCGATACCTCATGCCGTTCAAGGAGCGGTTCGTGGCCGGCGGAGAAGAGCGGGGGTACACGAAGAAGCTCGCAGCCGACATGTTCGAGATGATCGTGCCGTTCGCCGACTACGGGTTCAACGCCTCGCATGCGTGCGCGTACGGGCTCCTTGCTTACCAGACCGCCTACCTCATGTCGCATCATCCCGTCGAGTACATGTCCGCGGTGCTCACCTCCGTGAAGGACGACAAGGATCGCAAGCCCTACTACCTGTATGCCTGCCGGGGGATGGACATCCGCGTGCTCCCACCGGACGTGAACGGTTCGGAGCTGGACTTCGCGCCGGCCCCGGGGGACGAGCCCGCCATCCGCTACGGGCTGTCCGCGGTTCGCAACGTGGGTGAGGGTGCGGTCCTGCAGATCCTCGAGGCTCGGTCGGAGAAGGGCGCGTTCACCTCGTTCGCCGACTTCTGCCGGAAGGTGGACCCGAGCTTCCTCACCAAGCGGGTGCTGGAGTCGCTCGTGCTGGCGGGGGCCTTCGACTCGCTGGGGTACTCGCGCCGGCCCCTGTTCGAGAATCAGGACAAGGTCTCAGGCCCCATCGGATCCGAACGCAAGGCCGAGGCCGCGGGTCAGTTCTCGCTCTTCGGTGGCGGGGGGGACGGACCAGCCGACCAGATCGACGAATCCGTGCTGGAGGGTGAGGAGTTCGACAAGCGAACGCTGCTCCGATCGGAAAAAGAGATGCTCGGGCAGTTCGTGACGGATCATCCGTTGCTCGGGGTGAAGGACCCGCTGGCGGCGCAGTGCTCGCACGAGATCGTGGATCTTCCAGCGCTCGGAGACGGCGACCTCGTGATGGTCGGCGGCATCATCGGCGCCGTCGCCCGCAAGTACACGAAGCGCGGTGAGGCCTACGCGCAGTTCCGTCTCGAAGGTCTGGCGGGGGGCGTGGAGGTGCTGGCGTTCCCGAGTGTGTACGAAGCGGTGCCCGGGCTCATCGAGATCGATCGGATCGTGCTGGTCGCCGGACGGATCGATCTGCGCGGGCGCGAGCTCCAGATCCGCGCCACCGAGGTGAAGGAGCCCAAGCTCGGTGAGTCGGCGCCGATGGGGCTGCCCGCCGCGCTCGTGGTGGATCTGCCGGTCGCTGCGTGCACACCCGCGGTATTGCAGCGCCTCCGGGACCTTCTCGACGCCCATCCGGGGCAGGCGCCGGTGCAGGTGCGCCTCGTCGGCTCCGACGGATCGGTCACGCCGATGAAGGTCGGCACCTCCCGCGTGGATGCCGGTGCCTCGCTCGTGACCGAACTCGGCTCGCTGCTCGGCGGAGACGCCGCCAGGGTCGAACGGAGCGCCGACCCCTCGGGCGCGATGGCCCGCTAGTTCGGGCTGACCTCGGGCTGGGGACCGCCCGGGACCGAACGCAGGACGCGCAACAGGTTCGCCTCCCGCCCGAAGATCTCCTTCGCGCGCCGGAGCCGTTCGCCCGCACCAGCCATCTCCAGCAACGCCTGTCGCTGCGGAACAAGGCCCGGCACGGCGCCTGCAAGGGCGAAGCTTGCCGACACCGGTTCGTGACCCACCGCCACGGTGCCGTCCTCTCCCGATGCCGTGAGGAACCGATCCAACGCGCGGACCGCGGCATCCACGTCATCGGTCCCGGCGCCGCCTTCGTCCGGGAAGCCCGAGACATCCCACACCGGGTAGGGGTCCAGCGCGCGGGGGGCCAGCAACGCCACGCGGTCTTTGCCTTCCACCTCAAGGGTGAACGAACCGTCGTCCCGCTGCTCGGAACCGGCGATCGAGCCGCGAACACCGACGCGGTAGGGCTCTGCCGGACCGCCCACCTCCTGCCCCTTCCGGATGGCTACCACGACGAACGAACCGCCCAGCTCCAGGTCCTTCAGCATGCGGAGGTACCGCTCCTCGAAGACGTGCAGCGAGATCTGCTGTCCCGGAAACAGGACGGCATGGAGCGCGAAGACGGGCAGGTCCATGGTGCCGATGCTACCGCCCGTTAGGGTGGCGCCATGTTTCAGGTGATCCCGGCGATCGACGTGGCCGGCGGTGCGCTCGCGGTCTATACGGCCGACGGGCCGGTCCCCGTGGCTTCATTCGACGGTGATCCGCTCACGGCGGCTCGCGCGTACGTGGCCGCGGGAGTCCGGTGGATCCATGTGGTCGATATGGACCTCGCGTTCGACGGAACGCCCGCGAACCTTGGCGTGATCAAGGAGATCGCCGCGCTCGGCGTGCGCATACAGGCGAGCGGGGGGGTCCGGGACCCGGCCGTGATCGACGGGATGCTCGCCGCCGGCGCGTCCCGTGTCGTCCTTGGATCCGGTGCGTTCGCGGACGAGGGGGTAGCGCAGGAACTGATCGCGGTTCACGGGGACCGCTTGGTGCTCGGGGTGGAGGTGGAGGAAGGACGTATCCGATCCCGGGGCGCGGACCCGGTGGATCTGGAGCTGGTGGAGACGCTCGGGTGGCTCGCCGCTGCCGGCGCGAAACGGTTCCTGGTCA
>JBDTXD010000204.1:0-3371 GCA_040006375.1 Actinomycetota bacterium | reverse complement strand
CCCTGCGGGACTCTCTCGACGAGTCGACACCCGTAGTTTTGAGAACACCACGGAGCCGACCCGAATCCGACAAACCTAGCCGACCGGTGCCGTCCCCCATGAGTAAAACATCACGTTCGGCAGCTCAGCAACCGTAGCTGACCCGGTGCCGTCTACGTTCACGGGGTCGAGGTCGATGTGGGTGAGCGTGAATCCGTGGAAGAAGAGCCGCTGGAACAGCAGCCTCTTGCCGTCCGGGGACCACACCGGGCTCTCCGAGAGAGAGCCGTTGGCGGGGGTGGTGAGTTCCTTGAGGCCAGCCCCGCCGGGATGGGTCCACACCTGGGGGAGCGAAACGAAGCTCGGAGTCCTGCCCTGAAAGGCCAAGAGGTTGCCTTCGGGGACCACTGCGCCGACTCGGGGTTCACGATGGGCGGGTCCGTGAGCTGTCGAAGCCCGGTGCCGTCGGCCTTCACCACGAGCAGAGCGGTCTGACCTGTGCGCCCGTGGAAGACGCCCAGACTGGCGGCGAAGACCACATCCACGTAGGCTGAAACGGTCTGCAACGCGTCCGACCGACTCGGTTCTGGTCGACCGCGTGTGTGGCGCTCGTCGCGCACCCCTGGGCCTGAAAGGGTCCGAAAAGTCTGATCCGTCAGGCTGCGACTCCGTGATACTCCCCGATCAGACATCCAAGCACATGGCGCCGGCGCACCTGACCGATCGGGACCTCGAACGGCGTGACGTCGCGGATCTCGGCGAGGCGAGGCCGATCCCATGGTGCGGCCGGTGCGAATTGTAGTGGGGCTCGTAGCCTTCGAGAGATCGGGCTTCGACCCCTTCAGCCTTCAGTCTTATAGCAGTCCCCACTCCACTTCTGTCCCCCATCTGCCGATACATATGGCTGACACCCGAGCTAGGGAGAACAGAGGATGGGAAAGCGCACAGCCACGAAGATCGGCGCCGTCATGGCGATCATGAGCCTCGCGACGTTCATCGCTCCGGCCGCCTACGCCGCCGGCCCGGTGAAGATCACCGCCGCCTACTACGACCCGGTCAACAATGGTCCCGAACCCAACACGAACGCCTGGAGGAACAAGGAGTACATCGTGATCCGGAACTCCGGGAACCGGAGCATGAAGATGGCGAATTGGGTTCTCCACGACAAGGCCCGGTCGGGCGTGACCCACAAGTTCGTGTTCCCGGGATTCACCCTGCGCCCAGGCAAGAGCGTTAGGGTCCACACTGGAAGCGGATCGAACACTTCGACCGACCTCTATTGGGGAGAAACCGTCTACGTATGGGGCGACGATTCCGATACCGCGACGCTCCAGAACAGGGCGGGCACCGTCATGAGCACCTGCTCATGGGGCATAAACAGCCCCGTTCCCCAATATTGCTGAGCCGGATCCGCTCGTTCAGCACCATCGCCATTCTCGCGGCGGTGGTGCTGTTCGTTGTGGGCTGCCACTCCGGCTCGAACGCTCCGTCGACGATCTCCTGTCCCGCGAGTGACCCCCTCCGGGGGGTGTACAGCCCGGGACGTCTCACCGTGCTGGGCAAGTGCCAGTGGTTCTACGGGGTCGTGACCGTGGTCGACACGCGCAGCGACGGCGACCATCACATCTTGCTGAAACCCGACCCAAAGAGCGCGGCGATGCTCAACGTGGACAACGTGAACGCCGGGGGCATGATCGTCGAGATCGTTCCCGGCCAGACCCTCCCCTATCCGAAGGTCGGCGATCACATCGCGGTACTCGGGACCTTCGTGCTGGACACCCACAACAACTGGAACGAGATCCACCCGGTTTGGGCGATCAAGGATCTGACGACGGGCGTTCTGAACCAAGGGCTTCCACCGGTGCCGCCGGAGTACCACGGCGGGAGCAACGATTGAGTTAGAACTCCACCTGGTGCTTGGCATCGAAGAGTTCCGCGTGCTCCACGGCCGGGTCGCTTTGAAGGGCGTTCATCACGGCGAGGTTGGTTGAGCCCTTCTTCGGACGGATCCCGTAGGTCAGCTCCATCCGGCTCCCATGGCCAACCGCCGACAGCAGGTGCGAGGACGACGCCTCAGTTGCCAGCACCGACTCGTACACCGCCGTGTCGACCGCCACCCCTTCGTCGTGGATCACGGTCAGGCGAACGATCGATTCGTGGCTGTAGGTGAGGCCGAAGTTGATCCGGGTGAGGACGATGATCGTCAGACACATGGTGGCCGCGATGATCGCCGCGACGTAGTAGAGGCGATCGCCCATCGCGAGTCCGACGACCAGCACCAGGAGGATGTATGCCATGTCCTTCGGGTCCTTCACCGGCGTTCGGAAACGGATGAGCGAGAACCCGGCGATGATCCCGACGGCAGGCAACACACCGGTGCTGGCGACGAGCATGATCCCCGCGCCGAGCATCCCCAGGAGCACCAACGAGAACTGGAAGGCTTGCGAGTAGGAGAGCCCTCGATGCGTCCACTTGTACACGGACGCGATGAAGACACTCAGCAGGAGCGTTCCCGCCATCACGAACAACGCCGTGATCGGGTGCGCCCCGTGAAACGAACGGGGATCGAGCAGTGTCGGCGGGACCAAGGTCGTTTGCGCAAACATCGTCACATCACTCCTGTCAGGCTGAAGCGGTCATCACAGTCCTCGGTCAGTTGCGGGCGCAGCCCGAGGACCACGAGGTAGTACTTCGAGTAGGCGGTGCGGTTGAGTTCCATGTCCTGGATGGCCTCATGGAGCCATCCGGGTATGCCGCCGTTGGACTTCAGCTCCAGCAGGGCGTACTTGCCGCCGATGCCGTTGAGCCCCGTGGCGTTGATGTTGTCCACCGAACGCATCGGCACGTCGCCCATGATGGTCGGGGGCTTCCACACACCCTCGATGTGGTGATCGACGGTGATCCGCATGTTCGGGTCTTCCTTCGCCACCAACGCCATCCGCTGATAGCGCACGATGGCGGTCGGCTGGAGGTTCAGCCAGCTGAGCATCATGTGCGCCTCCAGGGACGTCGGGTCATATTCTTCGGCTTTCGAGAGCAGGTAGGGCAACAGCCTGTTGGGCAGCATGTCTTCCTGAAGGACGCCCGCCGGGAGACTGATCCGATCCTTGAGGACGACCGCGTCCAGACGCCGCTTTATCTCCAGGAAGACGGGTGAGGTCGCGGAGTACCCCTGTTCATACGACCGTAGCCGGATCTTCCGCCGGAAGAATTGGCCGCTCTCCTTCTCGTCCCACGCCTGCAGGTCGTAGGAGTCGAAGTAGAGGCTCGTGACCGGGTAGCGGGTGCGACCCAACCCTTCCTTCATGAGGTACGGGTCGACATCCGTCCGACGGCTGATCCGTTCGACGAAGTGGTCGATCTGCCGGTACGGGATGAAGTACTTGAGCTCG
>JBDTXD010000203.1:0-3397 GCA_040006375.1 Actinomycetota bacterium | reverse complement strand
CCTGACCGCTCATGGCCTTGAGGCTCGCGGAGAAGCCGACCAGGTTCACGTTCACCGCGTTGAGCATGAGTTCGATCGCCATCAAGACCATGACGGCGTTGCGGCGAGCGAGGACCCCGTAGACCCCTGCGGCGAACAGGAACGCCGAGAAGAACAGCACCATAGGCAGCGGGATCATGGCTCGTCGTCCTTGCGGGCCAGGACCACCGCACCGATCAGCGCCGCGAGCAGGAGGAAGGAGACAGCCTCGAACGGGAGCACGTAGGAATGGAAGATCGCCCGGCCGACCGCCTCGGTCGAACCGCGGAAGGCAGCCGGGGTCGCCGCGTCCCGGAGCGGGTAGGCGTCCTGGATGAGGTATGCGAGCCCGGCGAAGACCCCGAAGGCCACGAGCGCGCCGACCCATCGGTGCTGGTTGTCCAACGAATCCCGGCCGATCGGCGCCTTCGTGAGCATGAGTCCGAAGAGGAAGAGGATGACGATGGCCCCCACATAGATGAGGATCTGCACCCAGGCCACGAACTCGGCGCCGAGCAACAGGTAGACCGAGCCCACGGACAGGAGGGTGACCACCAAGTAGAGGGCGGCATGGACCACGTTGCGAGCCGTCACCGTCGCGATCGCGCTGATCGAACCCACGGCCGCCAGGACGACGAAGGCGTACTCCTGGCCGGTCACGACGCCTCCTCGGCCGGCTCGGCGCCCACCTCGAGTGCGGGCGGTGGGAGCACCTTGTAGGTCCACTCCTCCAACCGTTCCTTCTCGTGCAGCAGGTCGCTGAGGCCGTACTCGGCGTATTCGAACTCCGGGCTCCAGAACAACGCGTCGAAGGGGCAGACCTCAACACAGATCCCGCAGTACATGCAGAGCGAGTAGTCGATGGCGAAGCGGTCCAGGATCTTCGCCGAGCGGGCCCGGCCACCGCCGGCGGGTTCGTGCGATTCCTTGTGTGCGTCGATGTAGATGCACCAGTCGGGGCATTCGCGGGCGCACTTGTAGCAGACGGTGCAGTTCGCCTCCTTAAGGGCGATGACCCCACGGGTCCGGGGAGGAAGGTCCGGCTTCACGTGCGGGTACTGCACCGTCATGGCGGGTTTGAGCATGGTCTTGAGCGTCACGCCCAGGCCTTTGAGCAGGCCGAGGCCGAGCCCCGCCTTCATCTGCCCTTTCGTCTCCGCCATAACTCCCCTACTTCGTTGCTACTTTGATGACCGCGACGACCATGATCTGCAACAGCGACAGCGGGATCAGCACCAGCCAGGAGAAGCGCTGGAGCTGATCCTCGCGCAAGCGCGGGTATGTGGCCCGCAACCAGATGACGACGAACGATAGCGCACCGATCTTCCCCGCCATCCAGATGGGGGCCGGCAGCGGCAGGAACGGGAGCGCCTTGTATCCGCCCAGGTAGAGCACGGCCATGATCGCTGAAAGGGCGACGATCCCTCCGTACTCCGCCAGGAGGAAGAAGGCGAACTTCAACCCGGTGTACTCGGTGTAGGCGCCGAAGATGATCTCCGAGTCCGCCACCGGCATATCGAACGGCGGCCGGGTCAGCTCGGCGAGCGAGGCGATGAGGAAGATGAAGAACCCGATCAGCTGCCAGGGGCGGACGATGTTCCAGAGGCCTTGCTGGCCCTCGGTGATGCCGATCAGGCTCAGCGTGCCCGCCTGCATCACGACCGCGGCGGCGGCCAGGACCAGCGGCAGCTCGTAGGCGATGAGCTGCGCCGCGGCCCGAAGCGCACCGATCAGCGAGAACTTGTTCGCGCTGGCCCAGCCGGCCATCAACACACCGATGACCGAGACCGAACCCATCGCCATCACGAAGAAGATGCCCACGTCCAGGTTGAGCGCGAAGACCGTCGGGCTGAACGGGATGACCACCATCACGACGATGTAGGGGATCATCGAAACCGCGGGGGCCAGCGAGAACACGCTGCGATCCGCGGCCGCCGGGATGATGTCTTCCTTCTGGATGAACTTCACGCCGTCGGCCATGAGCTGCGCCCATCCGTGGAACCCGCCCGCCTCCATCGGGCCAACGCGCGACTGCATGTGCGCGAGCACCTTGTGCTCCAGATAGCCGACCATCAGAGGTGCGACCAAGAAAAATCCCAGCACCGCAACGGCTTTGATGATGACCACAAGCCATACGTTGGAGAACCAGTCGTTCACCACCGACTGGCCGGTGTGGGCGAGGGCTAGGATCACTCGTCCTCGTCCTCCTCACCCTCGACGGCACCGGGCCACGGTTTGGCCTCACGCGTCATCAACGGGAAGTCCTTGCGGAGCGGGTGCCCTTCGAACGGTTCGGCCAGCAAGAGCTTCACCGGCTGCGGATGCCCGGTGAACGTGACGCCGAACATCTCGGTGGTTTCGCGTTCGTGCCAGTCGGCCGTGGGATAGAGGTCGGATATGGTGTCCAAGGTCAACTGGTCCGCGGGCAGTTTCACCTTGATGCGCACGTTGTGGCGCGCCTGGGTGGAGAACAGGTGCGTGACGATGTCCATGCCCTCCTCTCCCCAGTCGACCGCCGAGGTGAAGTCGCAGTAGTCGCATGCGAAGTCGGGTTCGTCACGCAGGGATCGGATGACGTCGTGGTAGCGAGCAGGGGTGACGGTCGCGACCGCGTGACCGTGTTGCACGACCGTATCAGTCACGTTGTCGCCGAACTGCGCGCGCAGCCGGTCCAGGGCGTCTTCAGGAGCCAGCTGGCGTGTTGGCAAGCCACTTCTCCTGGATGTCCTCGTCCTTGATCTTCTCCTGCAGCTTGATGATGCCGTGCAGGAGCGCCTCGGGGCGCGGCGGGCAGCCGGGCACGTAGACGTCGATCGGCACGATCTGGTCGACGCCCTTGGTGACGGAGTAGCTGTCCCAATACGGTCCCCCGCAGTTCGAGCAGGAGCCGAACGAGATCACGTACTTCGGTTCGGGCATCTGGTCGTAGACGCGCTTGAGCGCGGGAGCCATCTTGTCGGTGAGGGTCCCGGCAACGACCAACAGGTCCGCTTGCCGGGGACCGTGCGCGAAAGGGATCACGCCCAGACGGATGAAGTCGTTCTTCGACGTGGAGGCCGCGATGAACTCGATGGCGCAACACGCGAGACCGAAGTTCATCACCCACAGGGAGTATCGCCGGCCCCAGTTGAGGATGAACTTCACCGGCTGCACCTTCGCGATCGGGGTCTTCTCGGTGATCAGGCCCATCTCAGCACCCCTTTTCGCCCCGCGTAGAGCAACCCCGTTGCCAGGATCCCGATGAATATCCCCATCTCCACAACGGCCGAGGTGCCGAGCGTGAGATACACGCGGGCCCAGGGGAAGAGGAACACGGACTCCACATCGAAGATGACGAACAGGAACCCGAAGACGTAGTAGCGGACCTGGCTCTGGGACC
>JBDTXD010000202.1:0-3405 GCA_040006375.1 Actinomycetota bacterium | reverse complement strand
GAGATGGCGGGCCGCGTTGCCGACAGGGCCGTGCAGATCTTCGGCGGCCGCGGCTACATGCGGGAGAACGTCGCCGAACGGTTCTGGCGGGAGACGCGCGTCGACCGGATCTGGGAGGGCACCTCGGAGGTTCAGCGGAATATCATCGCCGACCAATTGGGCAAGCGCGGAGCCCAGGCATTGGTCGGATGATTTCGTTGCCGGAGGTCTTTGCGGCCCAACGGGTATCCTTTGGGTGAACGTCGGCAGGTGAGCGTTACGTTAGTGTTTATCGGTCGTGGCGTTTGGGTAAATGGTCCTTTGTGCGACGGCCTGTCCCCCAAACGACTTAGGTGCGAAGCAGTGCAGGGAATCTGACGCACCTGTTCCGCTGAAGACCCACGGCAGGGAGGCCGGAAGGCCCTGCAGAACACTCGGCACCTGTGCTATCCCTGGTGTGAAGAACTGAGGAGATGACCCATGGACCCACTTCGGATCTGTTTCGTTGGCACCTATCCCCCAACCCGGTGTGGGTTGGCAACGTTTACTCGCTCCCTTATCGAAGCAACTGCTCCAGCCAAGAGCGGACGAACCACTGGTGTCATCCGAGTGTTGGAAGCGCCCGAGCCGCCGCGCCGCCATGAGGTAGCCGCCGAGTGGGTCTTCGACGATGAAGCCTCGCGTGTGCGATCGCTTGCGGCGATGCGACAGTTCGACGTGGCCGTCTTTCAGCACGAGTTCGGTATCTATCCCGGGTTGGACGGCGAGGATGTCGTTGGGTTCATGCGCGAGTCGCCGATCCCGATCGTGGTCGTCCTCCACACCGTGTTGTCCGAGCCCTCTCAGCATCAATGGCGTGTCCTGGAGCGGGTGATGGCTCTTGCTGAAACGGTCGTCGTGCCAACGCGCGCAGCGCGGGCGCGTCTCCTGAGCGTGCACGATGTCGCGCCCGACCATGTTCAGGTCATACCGCACGGCGCCGTGCCCAATGTCGGTCCGGCGTCCTCTCGTCGGCCCGAGCCGACGATCCTGACGTGGGGCCTCATCGGTCCCGGGAAGGGCCTGGAATACGGCATCGAATCCCTGGCTTCGCTTTCCGATCTCGCCCCGATGCCCACGTACGTGATCGCTGGCGAGACCCATCCCAAGGTCTTCGCGCGCGAAGGTGAGGGCTATCGCGATCGGTTGAAGAAGCAGGCCGCCGACCTCGGAGTGGCCGATCAGGTGGTATTCGAAGACTGCTACCTGGACAGTGCCTCGCTCCGCGGGCTCGCCCGCGCGAGCGACATCATCCTCTTGCCGTACGAGTCCCGTCAGCAGATCTGTTCCGGGGTTCTGGTCGAGGCCATCTCTGCGGGTAAGCCTGTGGTCGCGACCGCGTTCCCGCACGCCATCGAGCTGCTCGCCAGCGCAGCCGGGATCGTGGTCCCCCACGAGGACCCTGAGGCCATCGCCGATGCCATCCGCCGGCTCTGCACCGACGACGCGCTCGCGGCGTCCATGCGAACCGAGGCGACACTGGTGGCCGAACGACTGGCTTGGCCCGCGGTGGGCCGTGAGTACCTGAAGCTCTTCCACCAGGTACTCGATGAGGGCCGGGCGGCGTGAGCCTCCCGCTTCCCTCGCTGGACCACGTCGCCAGACTGACCGACGACGTGGGGATCGCCGAGCATGCGCTCGGCCCCGTTCCCCGGCGCACCCACGGCTACTGCACGGACGACAACGGCCGCGGGCTCGCGGTCGCGAGCAGGGATCGCCATGATCCGCGCGCCCCAGCGCTCGCCGAGACCTACCTCGCATTCCTGGCGCATGCCCATCAAAGCGACGGCGTGTTCCGACTCCGCCTGGCCTTCGACCGTCGCTGGACCGACGACCCGGTTTCCGACGATGCGAACGGCCGCGCGATCTTCGGGCTCGGTGTGGCTGTAGCGGAGGGTCCGGAACACCTTCGCCAGACGGCACACGACCTGTTCCGTTCCGCCGCAGCGTTCCGTTCGGGGTTCCCCCGCGCGACCGCGCACGCGGTGATCGGTGCGGCAGAGGTGCTCTCCGCCATCCCCGACGACCAGAGCGCTATCGCCCTTATGCGCGACGCTGCAACCACTCTCCCCCGGATCGGTGAAGATGTCGGCTGGCGCTGGCCCGAATCTCGGCTCGCGTATGCGAACGCCCTGCTTCCCGAGGCGCTGATCGCCATCGGCGCCGCCCTCAACGACCAGGCCACCCTGAATGATGGGCTCCGCCTCCTGGAATGGCTCGTGGCCGAGGAGCTTCACGACGGCAGGTTCAGCTTCGCGCCCACAGGCGGACGCGGCCCGCAGGATGCTCGTAAGGGATTCGACCAGCAGCCCATCGAGGCCGCCTCGTTCGTCGAAGCCTCCGCACGCGCCTTCGCCGTAACGGACGACAGCGGATGGCTGGGTCACCTGGAGCGCGCCGTGGCCTGGTTCCTGGGCGAGAACGATGCGGGCGTGCCGCTCATCGATCCGCTCACGGGCGGGTGCTACGACGGCCTGGAACGGTCCGGCGTGAACGGCAACGAAGGGGGCGAATCGACGTTGATGTTGGTGACCGCCCTGCAACATGCGGAGCGCCTGCTACGACCCGAAATGACCGATCCGGCCGAAGCCTGGCGTCAGCGCACCGCGGCCAGCGCCGCAAGGAGCAGGCGTTCGGAGATCACGGCAGCCCCCACGCTGCGGTCTGCCGCCCCGTAGGTCAGGTAGATCTCGTCCTCCCCGCGACGCGTCGCACCTTGCACGAACACGACGTTGTCGACATCCCCGCTCCGCTCCCAATCCAGTTCGGGCTCCAGGACGGGTTCGTCAAGCTGGGCAAGCAACGCACCGGTGTACGGATCGAGCAGGGCGACGTTCACGGTGTAGGCGCCGTCGGCGCGGCGTTCGTGGAAGAACAGGAGCAGGCCCTCGGCGGTGACCATCGGTGGCGCGCCCGCGCCCACCGCGTAGGCGCCCGGGGACGGGGTGATGATCGTGTGCCGCTCCAGCTCGGCCAGGTGCGGATCCCAGTAGCGGTGGTCGGCATCCCAGAGGTGGTCCAGCGTGTCGAATGTCGCCACCTGGATGCTCGGGTGGATCCGATGCAACATGGCCACGCGGCCGTCCGCTAGGTTGAAGATCACCGCGTCCTTGTTCGCGATCCCGTCGGGGCCGATCAGCCGCGCGCTGCCCTGTTCCAGGAGGAACCGGTTCGCCTCGGGGACGTAGGTCAGGCGGTGTGCGCCGATGCGCCACGGTAGGGCCGGGTCGCTGGGCAGGTGGGTGTACGTCATCACGATGTGGTCGCGCCCGTCGCCGTTGCGGACCCGCTGCACGCGGGGATCCTCCATCCCTGCGATGCCGGCGCCGTCGGCGCGCGCCAGCACGTACCGGAAGGAATAGTCCAAACCGTCCGGCGAATCGAACA
>JBDTXD010000201.1:0-3412 GCA_040006375.1 Actinomycetota bacterium | reverse complement strand
GCTCATCGTGGGGGCTATCGCCTTCGCGATCCTCTTTGCTTTCATGGTGAAGTTCGTCGTGCCACGTTTGAACGCGATGCTCGAGGAGCGTCGTGTACTGATCCAGGGAGAGCTCGAGAAGGCGGAAACCACTCGCACCACGGCGGATCAGGTCCTAAGCGAATACCGGACCAACCTGGCCGGTGCTCGCGACGAAGCCAACCGCATCATCGAAGAGGCTCGTAAAACCGCCGACCAACTCCGCAGGGATCTGCAGGCCAAGGCCGAGCAGGAGTCGCAGGCGATCGTCGCCCGCGCTCAGGATGAGATCCGCGCGGAGCGTGATCGGACGTTCCAGGAGCTGCGCGCGCAGGTAGGGAACATCGCCGTCGAGCTGGCCGGCAGGGTGGTCGGAAGTTCGCTCGATCCCGCCGCACACGAGCGGCTCATCGACGCATATATCGATGAGGTCGCCGGGAGCTCAGGGAACGCCGGGGACGGGAAGTCCTAGGCTTGGCCGCCAAGGAGGAGCTCACCCGTGGCTACGCCGAAGCGTTATTCGTCGTTGCCACCGCCGAAGGAGCGCTGGGCGTCGTCGAAGACGAGCTCTTCGCCTTCTCCAAGGCCGTGGAGCAACAGACGGCGCTTCGCGACGCCCTGGTCGACGCGTCGCTCCCGGCGGAGAACCGCAAAGCCGTCGTCCGTGATCTTCTGGGCGATCGCGCGCACCCGCTTACCGGGGCGCTGATCGGTTTCATCGTGGAAGCGGGACGAGCCAAGGACTTGAGCGCGATCGTCGGCGCGATGACGACGATGGCTGCCGAGCAACGACATCACGAGGTCGCCGAGGTGCGTACGGCGGTTGACCTGACACAGGCACAGCGTGAGCGGATCACCGCCGCCCTGGCGGAAGCCACAGGCATGGAGATCGAACTGAAGGTCGTCGTGGATGCCTCCCTGGTGGGAGGGATCGTGGCCCGCGTGGGCGACGAGGTGTTCGACGGCTCCATCGCGAGTCGCCTGGCTGAAGCCAAGCAGCAACTAGGGAGTTGACGACATGGCCATGACATTCGACTCCGCGAGTATCGCGGAGGCATTGCGGAAGAACGTTGAGAGCTATTCCCCCTCGGTCGAACGTGAGGAAGTCGGGCGCGTCATGGAGACCGGCGACGGCATCGCCCGGGTCCAGGGCCTCCCCGGCGCCATGGCGAACGAGCTCCTGGAGTTCCCCGGCGGGATCCTCGGTCTCGCGCTGAACCTGGACGAGGACGAGATCGGCTGCGTCATCTTGGGTGAGTCCTCCCACATCGAAGAGGGCGACCCGGTCAAGCAAACCGGAAGCATCCTGTCGGTGCCGGTCGGTGACGCGTTCCTGGGCCGGGTCGTCGATGCCCTGGGCCGGCCGATCGACGGCAATGGGCCCATCGTCGCTGAGACCACCAGGAACCTCGAGGTCCAGGCCGCGAACGTGGTGTCGCGCCAGCCGGTGAAAGAGCCGCTCTACACGGGTATCTCGGCGATCGATGCCATGACCGCCATCGGGCGGGGGCAGCGTCAGCTCATCATCGGCGACCGCCAGACGGGCAAGACCGCGGTGGCCGTGGATGCGATCATCGCCCAGCGTGAGAACTGGGGCACTGAAAAAGCCGTCAAGTGCGTGTACGTGGCGATCGGACAGAAGGGCTCCACGGTCGCTGAGGTGGTCGAGACGCTGCGCGCGAACGGCGCGCTCGAGTACACGACCATCGTCAACGCGCCCGCGGATTCCCCGGCACCGTTCCAGTACCTGGCCCCCTACGCGGGTGCGGCGATCGGCGCGCACTGGATGTACAAGGGCGAGGCCTCCCTCATCGTCTACGACGACCTGTCCAAGCAAGCGACCGCCTACCGGACGCTGTCCCTCCTGCTCCGCCGTCCGCCCGGTCGAGAGGCCTACCCCGGCGACGTCTTCTATCTGCACTCGCGTCTGCTGGAGCGTGCCGCCAAGCTCTCCGACGACCTCGGTGGCGGTTCGATGACGGCCCTGCCGATCATCGAGACCAAGGGTGGCGACATCTCGGCGTACATCCCAACCAACGTCATCTCGATCACCGACGGTCAGATCTTCCTGGAGCCCGAGCTCTTCTTCTCCGGGGTCCGTCCGGCGATCAACGTCGGTGTGTCCGTATCGCGGGTCGGTGGCGCCGCGCAGATCAAGGCCATGAAGAAGGTCGCCGGGCGCTTGCGGATCGACCTGGCCCAGTACCGGGCCCTTGAAGCGTTCGCGCAGTTCGGCTCCGAGCTGGACAAGGCGTCGCAGCAGCAGCTGGCCCGCGGCGCCCGCGTCATCGAGATCCTCAAGCAGCCCCAGTACGATCCCCAGCCCGTGGAACGTCAGGTCGTGGCCATCTACGCCGCGACCGGCGGGTACCTGGACAAGTATCCGGCGAAGGACGCGAAGCCCTTCGTCACAGGCTTCAACGAGTATCTGGACACCCGCAACCCGGAGATCCATTCGACGATCCGCACCACGGGGGATCTGTCGGCGGAGACCGAGACCGCAGTGAAGTCGGCGCTGGAGGACTATGCGGCTACGTTCGTCTCATCGGAGTCCGACCTTGAAGGGGTGGCGGCCCAGGCGCCGGCTGCTGCTGAGACCGCTCCGACGTCCGCGCAGAGCGGCGCCGACGACGAGCAACCGAGCTAGATGGGAGCGCAACTCCGCGTCGTCCGCAGGCGGATCCGGTCGGTGCAGTCGACCATGAAGATCACGCGTGCCATGGAGCTCATCGCCTCCTCACGCATCCTCAAGGCGGCTGCGCGAGTCGAGGCGGCGCGCCCGTACGCGCACCAGCTGAGCAGCGCCATGGAGGACCTGGCCGCGCATTCGGGCTCGCTCTCGCACCCGTTGCTGGAGGATCGCGAGGGCTCCACCAACGTCGGCGTGCTCGTAGTCACATCCGATCGCGGCCTCGCCGGCTCCTACAACTCGAGCGTGCTCAAGATCGCCGAACAGGCCGTGGCCGACGTCAGGAAGCGCGGCTTGACCCCCATCCTGTACGTGGTGGGGAAGAAGGGGATCGGATACTTCCGGTTCCGGCAGGTCCCGATGCGCCGCTCGTGGCAGGGGTTCAGCGAGGTGCCGCCTTACACCAAGGCGGAGGAGATCGGCCGGGGGCTCATCGAGGACTTCGCCGCGAAGGAGATCGACGAGGTGCGGTGCGTCTACACGGATTTCCGCTCGGCGTTCACGCTGCGCGCCGTCGAACACCGGTTCCTCCCGATCGCACCGGAGGAGGTCGGCATCGCCCCGACCGAGAGCACCGAGGTCGATCCCGAATACCTCTTCGAACCAGAGCCCGAACAGATCCTTGACGCGCTGCTTCCCCAATACCTCATCACGAAGGTCTACGCAGCGCTCTTGGAGTCTGCCGCCTCCGAGAACGCCTCGCGC
>JBDTXD010000200.1:0-3450 GCA_040006375.1 Actinomycetota bacterium | reverse complement strand
GTCGGCGATGGCTTCGTCAAGGATGGCCTGAACGGTCCTCACCCCCGCGGTGCGGAGTTCTTCCAGTTCACCGGCACCCTTCATCGAATGCGCGATCCGGCTGATGACGTCTCCGCCGAACTGCGCCTGGCGATTCAGGCCGCTCGCGACACCGACCGCCATCCCCGTGCCGAGGTCCATGACGGTGGCGACTACTGTGGTCGTTCCCAGATCTACCGCAACGCCGTAGGCAAGGTCGGGCGCATCCGGAGGTTCGATGTCGATGAGGTGTTCGCCACACATGATGGCGACGACCTGCGTTCGGTCCTGGATGCGGGCCGGGACCATGCGGAGTGTCTCCACATCGTCGGGATCCAGCCCGTAGCCCTCCGAATGGAGCGCCTCGCGGAGCCGCTCCATGTCGTCGCGCGGCACCTCGATGCTCGGCTCGTCAAGCGTGAGCGCCACGCGAACCACGTTCGGCTCCAGGACCACCATCCGATGCAGGCCCATCGTGGCTGCCTTGGGCTTGCGCATGAGCTCGGGGACGAAGCACACCGTGTCGCGACTGACCAGCTGCTTGCACGAGAGGCGCCAGCCTTCGTCGATCTCGACCTGCTGCAGTTCGCGGTGGTCGGCGTCGGTGACCTCCGCATCACCTTTGATTTGCACCTTGCATTTCCCGCACGTCCCGCGGCCACCGCACGAGGACTCGATCGGCAGGCCGATCCAGTGCGCGCCGCTGAAGAGGCTGGTGCCCGCGGGCACGCGCGTCGTTTTCTCGTGGGGCTCGTAGGTGATGTCGAACAGGGGCATGGGCGTCCTTCTGACGCGCGGAGGCGCTGTGCGGGTCAGTCTATCGGCAGGTCACGAGGCGAAGATACCGGCGGTCACCGCGACGAAACCAGAGACGACGAGCATCCCGAGCACGATCTTCCGGAAGCGTTCGGGCCGGGTCCTGCCGAACGTTCGGTCCCCAAGGAGCCAGCCGGCGATCATCGCCGGGATCCCGACCGCGATGACCCTCCACACGCTCGCATCGAACTTCCCGGCGACCGCGAAGACGGCGATGGAGGCGATCCCTTGCACCATGAACACGCCGGCCAGGGAAGCGCGGAATTCGTTTGGTGCCATGCCCCGGCCGTGGAAGGTGATGACCAGCGGCGGTCCGGTCGTGCCCGTACTGGTCGACAGCGAGCCGGAGACGATGCCTGCGAGCACTTCCGTCAGTCGGGTGTCCGGGACCTGCCACCCTCGCCACAGGAGTACGGCGAAGACCAGGACCAGCGTGCCTATGATCGCGGTGAGCGACCGTTTCGACAGGTGAGAGAAGATCAGGAGCCCGAGCGGCACGCCCAGCAGCGACGCGCTGGTGATGAGCCCCACGGTTCGCCACCGAACGTCTCGACGGAGGCGCCGCATCACGTAGAGCGACTGGAGCGTGGCTTCCACGGCAACCCCGATGACCGCTGCTCTCGGGCCCGCCAGTGCGGCGATGAGCGGTGAGGCGATGAGCCCGAACCCGAACCCCGCCACACCCTGCGCGTAGGACCCCATCCCCACAGCCACGGCGACCAGCACGAGTGTCCAGAACATCTCAGGAGTGTCGCAGCCCGCTCGGACGCCGGGGCACGGTCCGCTACGCTCGAACCGTGACCACCGTCTACGACCTCTCCTTGGACGAGCTGACGCAGCGCCTCGCCGGCTGGGGCGAGCCCGCGTTCCGGGCCCGCCAGCTCTACGCGCAGCTGTGGCGGCGCGCCGCGACCTACGAACAGATGTCCGACATCTCCGCGGCGCTCCGGGAACGCCTGAACGCAGAACTTCCCCTCGGCGTCGCGGTCCTGACCGAGCGATCGGCCGACAAGGGCGCGACCCGCAAGGCGCTCCTACAGCTCGGGGGCGGCAAGCACATCATCGAGGTCGTCCTCATGGGCTATCCCGACCGCGTGACGGTTTGTATCAGTTCGCAGGTCGGGTGCGCGATGGGATGCGGGTTCTGCGCGACAGGCCAGATGGGGATGCTGGCGAATCTGTCGGCCGGCGAGATCGCCGCACAGGTGGTCTGGGCCCGCCGCGAAGCGGCGCGCCTGCCCGACACCACCCCGCGGCGCCTCACGAACGTGGTGTTCATGGGGATGGGGGAGCCTCTGGCGAACTACGCGCGCGTCTCGGCTGCCATCACGAAGCTCACCGAACCGGACGGGTTCAAGCTCGGCGCTCGCCACATCACCGTCTCAACGGTCGGCCTAGTGCCCGGCATCCGCAAGATCACCGAGCACCATCCGCAGGTGGGTCTCGCGGTCAGCTTCCACGCGGCGACCGATGAGCTCCGCGATCAGCTGGTTCCCGTCAACAAGCAGTACCCGCTGAATAAGCTCGAGGCGGCGATGGCCGACTGGCGGAAACGCACCGGGCGCCGAGCCTCGATCGAGTGGGCGATGATCGACGCGACCAACGACTCCGACGAACAGGCGGGCAAGCTCGCCGAGATCGCCTACCGGCTGGGCGCC
Organism: Actinomycetota bacterium; assembly: GCA_040006375.1. Taxonomy (GTDB): domain Bacteria; phylum Actinomycetota; class UBA4738; order UBA4738; family HRBIN12; genus JANXVR01. The sequence continues at coordinate 958 of JBDTXD010000200.1, read as the reverse complement.
CACGTGAATCTCATCCCGCTCAACCCGACGCCGGGATGGCCGACCCAGCCGAGTCCGCGAGACCGCATCAAGACGTTCGCGCGGATCCTCAAGGCCGGCGGGGTGAACGTGACCATCCGGGACACACGCGGCAAGGAGATCGACGCGGCCTGCGGGCAACTCAGGCTGAGCCACGGTGCGGTCGTTGACCCGCTGAGCGCGGAGGCGTAGGACTGGGCGGGCCTAGCGCCGTGTCTTCGGCGGGTCGAACGCGCGTCCCAGCAGCCAGATAGCGACCGCCAGTAGCACGGCCATGAAACCGACCAGCAGCGTCACGCCGACCAAGATGACGGTAGCGTTGGGGTGGCCGGGCGGCGAGATCTTCACGATGGCGTACACCGTGATGAAGAGATAGATGAGCCCCGCGAGCACCGCGGGCAAGATCGTGAGGAACACCACGCTGAGTCCCGAAACACCGAGGCCGAGCGCCTTGGACCCACCGCGGCGGTCGGTGCGCTCGCTGTCGTCGGTGTCGCGGAGGGCCATCGGGCGGGAGTCTACCGGCGCGAGCTCGGACCCGTATCCTGCACCCCGATGGATGCCGTGGAGATCGAGGGCGCAACGGTCCGGGTCAACGGGCGAACGATCCTCGGTCCGGTAGACCTGCGCGTGGGCGGACACGAGCAGTGGGTGCTGCTCGGTCCCAACGGCAGCGGAAAGACCACCCTGCTGAAGCTGGCGGGCGCCAGGCGCCAACCGAGCTCGGGCGTGGTGAAGGTCCTAGGTCGAAGGATCGGCAGGACCGACATCCGAACGCTTCAGCCGAGGATCGGGCACGTGAGCCACGCGCTCGCCGATCAGTTGCGGCCCTCGATCGTTGTGATCGACGCCGTCCTCACGGGCCGTGATGCGACGTTGGCCGAGTGGATGCACGGATTCACCGATGCCGACCGGGCGGCGGCGGTCTCGCTCCTGGACC
>JBDTXD010000199.1:0-3454 GCA_040006375.1 Actinomycetota bacterium | reverse complement strand
ATCTCGGCCCACAAGGAGAGTCCTTCGTCCGGCGCGCCGGCAGCCTGAGGGTGACCCCACTCCACCCGCTCCGCGACCTTTCTGTGTCGAACGTCGTTCCTCCATGCGTTGACGACGGAGCGGTGAAGGTACGGATAGATCTCGGCTTCGTCCAGCATCCCGACCTTCCGGGCTGCGCGAACGAACACGTCCTGGACCATGTCGTCGGCGATCGCCGGGCTCCCTGACAGCAGCGAGGCCAACCTGAGCAGGCGAAGCCGGTACATCTCGAACGCATGCCGTAGCGCTTCTCGATCCAGGCTCGCATCGTCGTCATGCACCTCACTAGACAAACACGCGAGCACAGCCATCCGTTGCATGGACCCGCCGAACGCTTGGCTTGCTCTCGCCCTCAGGTACCGTGCTTCGTCGTGGACGTACCCCCAGCGCTATCGCCGCCTGAAGACCCAGCCCCGCAAGGGCTGTTGGCGCGCGTCCGAGCGCACCTGATGGACCTGACGCCCCTCCGCGTCTCGAAGGATTTCCGGTGGCTGTTCGCGGGGAAATCGATCTCCGACTTCGGGGACGAGATCATCATGGTCGTCGTTCCCTTCCAGGTGTACAGCCTCACCGGCTCCACGCTCGCGGTGGGGATGCTCGGACTCTGCGAGCTGGTCCCGGTATTCGTGTTCCCGATCGTCGGTGGAGCGCTGGCCGATGCGCTGGAACGGCGCAAGTTGGTGATCAGCACCACCGCGATCTTGATGCTCATGTCGACCCTGATGGCGGTGAACGCGTTCCGCTCCACGCCGCTGCTTTGGCCGTTGTACGTGTTCGCGACCCTCTCCGCCGGTCTCTACACGTTCAACCGTCCAGCGGTTTCGACCTGGCCTGCCCGCCTCCTTCCCGGAGAACTGCTTCCTTCCTCCAACGCGCTGGAGGCTGGGTTCAGCACGCTTGCCTCCATGCTGGGGCCGGTCCTGGCGGGCGTGCTGCTTCAGTTCATCCACCCGTCGGGCGCATTCGTCGCATTCATCGTCGACACGGTGACGTTCGCTGTGGTGATCGTCGCGGTGCTGCGGATGGCGCCCTCGCCGCCGGCTGCAGACGCACCCACGGTGAACCTCGGTGCCATCCTCGACGGGTTCCGGTTCCTCGAGGGCAAGCACGCGGTCCAATCCGTCTTCGCGATCGACCTGGACGCGATGATCTTCGGGTTCCCGGTGGCGCTGTTCCCGGCCATCGCGGCCCGGTTCGGCCACCCCGCCCTGACGCTCGGGTTGCTCTTCGCCGGCCCGGCGCTCGGCGCCTTCCTGGCGACGATGTTCTCGGGGAAGGCCGGACACGTCCGGCGTCAAGGGCGGGCGATCATGATCTCCGTGCTGGTCTGGGGCGCAGCCATCATCGTGTTCGGCTTCTCGCCATGGCTCTGGCTCTCGCTCGTGATGCTGACCCTCGCCGGGGTCGGTGACATGGTCAGCGGCATCTTCCGAACGACCATCCTGCAGGCTGCGGTCCAGGAGTCGTACCGAGGCCGCCTGGACGGGATCGGCATGGCGGTGTGGGCAACTGGACCCGCTATCGGCAGCGTCGAATCGGGCGTGGTGGCCTCACTGACCAGCGTGTCCTTCTCGGTTGTGTCCGGCGGCGTCCTTTGCATCCTTGGGGTCGGCCTGCTCCATATCCTGCGGCCGGGGTTCGCCGCCTACGACGCCGAGCATCCGAGGGCCTGACCCCCGGCCGACGCCTCCAACCTCTTGCCTCTCCGGGATATACCGTCACGTCCATATCATCCGAGGAGGCTCACTTGCTTCGACGTTCGTTCGTGTCCGTGGCCGCGATCATCGGGTTGGTGCTGGCGGCCCTTCCGGCAAGTGCCGCCGTCCCGACCAACATCAACGTCAGCCAGCTGAAGAACAACCAGACGGAAGCCGCGATCGCTGTGGATCCGACGAACCCGCAGAACGTGGTCGTGGTCTCGAACCTGGAGAAGAATTATGGCCTGATGCTCGGGGTGAGCCACGACGGCGGCGCGACGTTCCTGCGCAGCACGTTCGCGAACGGTACCGACCCCAGGCGCTCGTTCGGCAAGGCCTGCTGTGATCCCACGATGTCGTGGGATACGTACGGGAACCTCTTCCTGGTCTGGCTGGATGGCACCGATTACGGCATCATCCGTATCGCCCTTTCTATCGACGCGGGTGACACGTGGACGCAGATCGGGCCGTATGAACCGGCGGAGCCGCCCTCGGCGCCGATCGCGCAAGGGCTCCCGACCAGAACCGATGACCCTGACGGGCGGGGCTCGTCCGTGGACCAGCCCACCGTGACAACAGGAGCCGGCGCCGTCTGGATGGCCTGGAACAACAAGGGAAGCATGCAGGCGGTGGGCGCGGCTGTGAACGGCCTCGGTATCCTCACGCCGTTCGGAGCCGCCCAAGACATCCCGAACACCAAGGGGTGCAGTTTCGGCGATATCGCGGTCGGTCCGACCGGCCAGGTCATGCAGGTATGTACGCGAGACTTCGGCTCACCCAGGATCGCGGAGGTCCGAACGAACCTGGATCCCGACGGCCTGGGCCCTGACCCGTTCGGTCCGACGGTGTCTCTTGGAACCACCAATGTGCAGCAGTTCGAACCGATCACCCCCCAGCGGCGCCGAACGGTGGACTCGGAAACGGGTCTCGCGTGGGATCGGAGCGGAGGGGTCCATGACGGACGGCTCTATGTGATCTTCACGGACTCGCCGAACCCCACGAGCAGCAGGACGGACATCTATATGCGAACCAGTGAGGATGACGGGGCGACATGGACAAACCGGGTTCGCGTGAACGCGGAACGGCGGGGTGCCCAGTTCCTGCCGCGGATCGCGCTTGACCAGTCGAGCGGGCTGGTCGCCATCGGCTGGCACGACTGCCAGAACGATGTCGGAGACAACCATTTCGGCGACACCGACGGCGTGAAGAACGACGACGCGATGTACTACATGACGATGACGGACGGCAGCGGCGTCTTCGCACCCGAGGTTCGGGTGAGCAAAGGTGTATCCAACGCGGCAGATGCCGACAACGGCATCGACTTCGGCGACTACACCGGGCTCGCGTTCCAGGACGGCGTCGTCCACCCCGCCTGGGCGGACAACTCCAACTCCACCCACGACAACCCCAACGGCAAGCGCAACCAGTTCGATGTCTACACGGCGAGCGTGCCGGCCACCTAAGCGCTGGCGGGCGCGGCCGCCGGCTGGTGGCTCACCAGGCCCGCGGCCTCAGCCGCGCGCACGGTGTCGCGGCCCGGGATGTAGCGGTTCGCGATGATGGCCGCGATAAGGAGGACGGAGCCTCCGAACACGAGCGCGGGGTGGAAGCCCTTCATGAACGCGGTGGCGTAGGCATCCTTCACGCCCGTCTGCACCTCGGGGGACAGGCCCGAGAGATCGAGCGTTCCCCGCGCGGCGCTCTTGGCCACCCCGCCG
>JBDTXD010000198.1:0-3465 GCA_040006375.1 Actinomycetota bacterium | reverse complement strand
CGCGGTGGTCCAGATGCCGACGACCCCGTCGTTCGGTCCACGGAGCTGGCCCTTGGGGACCTGCAGCGCGAACGCGTTGACGTTGAAACCGGCGAGTGTGTCATGCCCGGTCTCCGAGAGGTTCGCCCCGTACAGCAGGTCGAACACCCGAAGGTCCAGGAAGAACGAGTCGTCGGCCTGGCCAACCCAGCTGTAGGCCGGGTTCGTCTGGTCGCCGATCCGTGTGGTGGCAGCATCGAAGAGGTCGGAGTTGTAGTGCGGCATGGATGCCTCACCGACGTTCGACGGAGCAACCTTCGCATCATGGAGCAGGAGACGGCTGTTCCCGTCCGCCTTCCGAGTCAGGTCATACGTCTGATACACGTTCAGATCTGGGTCATTGAGTGACGTGACCTGGTCCGTGTTGTAGAGGAACGTATCCGGATTGCGGGTGTGGGTGGTGAACACCCACTTGTAGGTGATGTCTGCCTTTCCATCACCGTTGTTGTCGATGTGGATGTCGTAGTTCGTATTCTCGGCCCACTGATAGAAGTTCGGCCCACCAGCCGGCTCCTGGAATGGATACCAGGAGCTGATGAGTGTGACCGAGTTCGGGCGGTCCGGGCTCATGAACGCATACAGGTCGGTGCTGTCGATCTGTGGATCGGCAGCGACCAGGGGGGCTTCGCGGTGGCTGGAGGCGTTGGAGGCGAGCGGAGCAAGGCTCAATGCGCCTGCTCCCACCGCCGCGGCCGTCGCCACCGCGAAGATTCCCTTGCGCAAGCGTGTGCGTGACAAGGTTGACTCCTTCTGATCGGGGTCGGTTCGGTGCCGCCTCGCGCTGCCTCAGAAGACCTCCTACTGAGGGCGACGCTCCCCTCCTTCCCGGCGGGGCGGTCTGGCGCTGGATTCGCGCCGGGAGGGACGTCGGATCACCCGCGGGTTGTTCTTAGCCGGCACTGGGCACGGACACGCGCTGCCGAGAGGCGCGCAGGAATCCCAGGAACATGATCGCGATGCCGGCGGCCAAGGAGATGGAGAACCAGGCCAGCTGGCCCGTGGCCGCGAACGCCGAGCCGAACCCGGCGATGACGGTGGCCCCGAGCGCGATCCACAACGTGCCTGTGAACCGGTCCTTCAACTCAGGGCGTCCACGCATCTTCCAGGCGGACCAGAGCGCGCCGAACACCAGGATGAAGTAACTGGGGTAGGAGACATATTGGGGAAGCCTGTGGGCCGCCGACCCCCCGCCGAACACGTCCTTGCCGCTCGGGAGTGCCCGCGCCAGGGCGGCCGGATCGATCGCTGCCCCTCGCACGGTCGCCACCGCGTAGGCAACGATGAAGATCAGGACCAGGTCCAGGACCAGATGGAACGTCTTGCCCCGGACCAGTAGCTGGAGTTCTCCAGCAGCCAGGAACGGCACGTTGAGGACGGCCCCGAGGATCCAGAAGACCGAGTAGACGCCGCGGGACCATGTGCCCTGCGCCCCCACCGCCACCGCGATCGAGGCGATCGCGTACATGATCAGCGAGATGGCCCAGAGCAGCTGGTAGGAGCGCCGGCGCCCGGCGAACTGGCGGACCAGGAGCCCGGCGAACACCGACGCGATGGCCGCGGCGATCGCTGGGAAGACCCACATCCGTCAGAGGATAGCGGGGCCGGTGAGTTACCATCCCTCTATGGCTTCCCCGGCCCCTGCGATCCTCTTCTCCTCCGCTGCCTTCTTCGGGCGTCCCCTGGCGGATACCGTCGACGCTGCGGCGAGCGCCGGCTTCTCCGGTATCGAGATCTTGGTGACGAAGGACCCGGACAGCCAGGACCCCCACCGGATGCGGAAGCTCGCCGACGAGGCCGGGCTCACCATCGGCGCCCTCCACGCCCCGTGCCTGCTCCTCACTCGACGCGTCTGGAGCACCGATCCGGTTCGCAAGATCTATCGCTCGATCGAGGTGGCGCAGGAGGCGGGGATCCCGTTGGTCGTCGTGCACCCCCCGTTCCGCTGGCAGCGCGAGTACCAGGGATGGCTCGAGGAGCGTCTGGCCGGGCTCGAGGAGCGGACGGGCATCACGGTCGCGCTGGAGAACATGTTCCCGCTGGGCAAGACGCAGGACCGGCCCGGCCTCACCTTGCACGCCTCCACCGACATCCACGAACTCGACGGGCTGGAGCACTTGGTGCTGGACACGAGCCACGCGGCGGTCTCCCGCCACGATCTGGTGCCGCTACGCCGGATGTTCGGAGACCGGCTCCGGCACGTGCACCTGTCCGACAACGCAGGGCGCGGATGGGACTCGCACCTGCCCCCGGGACGCGGGGTGCTGCCGATCGATGACTTCCTCCGCGATCTGTCCACCTCCGGCTACCCGGGAGCGATCACGCTCGAGGTCGACCTGCGGCGTTACCTGTCAGATCCGGCGGCGCTGCGGACGTTGATGACCGACATGCGCGAACGATGCGAGGCGGCGCTGCGAACCGACGATCCGATCAGCGTGGGTCCCACGGCCTGATCACCAGGCGTTCGCTTTCCGGGAGTTCGTCCCAGTTCTCGACATCCGCGTAGAGCTCGATCTCGATGCCGTCGGGGTCCTTGAGGTAGAGGCTGTGACTGACCGCATGATCAGCCGTGCCGGTCATCTCCACACCGGCTGAGGCCAGGGTTCGGAAGGCGGCGCGCACGTGGTCGTCGGATGGGAGCCGGATCGCGATGTGATACAGCCCCACGCCGAACGGCAGCTGGGCGGGCGCATCGGAGCCCACCTGCTGCAGGGCGAGGTCGTGGTGGTTCGCGCCGGTGGCCGTGAAGAACGCCATCGCGCCCGGGCTCTCCCCCACCTTGGTGAATCCGAGGCGTTCGTAGAATGGGACCGACACAGCGAGATCGCGAACCCGTAGGACCACATGGCCGATCTCCCGCGGACTGATGGGATGCTCCGCGCCGCTCGTCTGCGCAGCCTGATCGTTCGCGGTGTCGCTCATCGGTTCCCCCTTGCTAGCCTCTCGTGATGCGCCGCCCAACGTTCATCGCACTCATCGTCCTCTTCGCGGCGCTCCTGGTGGCAGGCGTCGCACAGATCGTGATCGCGAACCGTTCGCAGCCCACCTACCAAGGACCTGCGAGCCCCGGGCAGCTTCCGTTGGTTAGTACGGTAACCCCGAGTTCGTCCAACTGATCCCACTCGCGGATCTTGGGCGCGCGGAGGCCCACGGCAGGGGCGGGCGCTCGGGGCGCGGAGGATCGGACCTGCTGGCGTATGCCGGAAAGGCCTACTTGCCCAGCTTCATCCGCTGGTGGCGGGTGCGCTTCAGAAGCTTCTTGTGCTTCTTCTTGCGCATCTTCTTGCGGCGCTTCTTGATCAGCGACGGCAAGCCTTCAGCCTTTCACTCGGTTCCGAAGAGGTTCCGGAGGTCAACGCGCTTGGCGCGATAGTTCGCCTCCAGACGGACAGACCCCAGTCTAAGCGCTTTCGGCGGCTCTGCCACGGG
>JBDTXD010000197.1:0-3472 GCA_040006375.1 Actinomycetota bacterium | reverse complement strand
GAGGTCGGCTACCTCATCACGGGCCTCAAGGACGTCCATCAGGCGAAGGTCGGCGACACGATCACCCTGGCAGGCAAACACGCTGCCATCGAACCGCTGCCCGGCTACCGAGAGCCTAAGCCGATGGTGTGGTCCGGCCTCTTCCCTTCGGAAGGCGGCGACTACTCCGAACTACGCGAGGCGCTCGACCGTCTCAAGCTCTCCGACGCGGCGCTCCACTACGAACCGGAAACGTCAACCGCACTCGGTTTCGGGTTCCGGTGCGGGTTCCTCGGCTTGCTCCACATGGACATCGTGAAGGAACGCCTGGAACGAGAGTTTCGTCTCGAGCTGATCGCCACTGCCCCGAACGTCGAGTTCCGTGTCTACCGGGGCGAGGAGGTCGACGTCGTACACAACCCCGCCGAGATGCCCGCCCCCGGGACCTTCGACAAGATCGAGGAGCCGGTCGTGTACGCAACGATGCTTACCCCGGCGGAGTACCTGGGGGCCGTCATGGAGCTGAGCCAGGCGCGCCGCGGCGACATGGTGGACATGAGCTACCTCACGCCCACCCGGATCGAGATCCACTACGTCCTGCCGCTCGCGGAGATCGTCTTCGACTTCTTCGACCAGCTGAAGTCTCGAACGAAAGGCTATGCGAGCCTGGACTACGAACCGTGGGGCTACCAGGAGTCGGACCTGGTTCGTGTCGACGTCCTGCTCCACAGCGATCCGGTCGATGCCTTCAGCTCCGTGGTGCATCGGACGAAGGCCTATCCCTACGGCAAGCAGATGGTCGAACGCCTCAAGGAACTCATCCCCAGGCAGCTGTTCGACGTTGCCATCCAGGCGGCCATCGGATCGCACATCATCGCGCGCGAGACCGTGAAGGCCAAGCGGAAGGACGTCCTGGCCAAGTGCTACGGGGGAGATATCACCCGGAAGCGCAAGCTCCTGGAAACGCAGAAGAAGGGGAAGGCGCGGATGCGGCGGGTGGGGAAGGTCGATGTGCCGCAAGAGGCGTTCATCGCCGCACTCCGGGTCGACGACGGCGCCAGGAAAGAGAAGAAATGACCGACGCGGGTATCTACGTGCACGTCCCGTTCTGCCTGACGCGTTGCGGCTACTGCGATTTCAACGCCTACGCAGGGATCGACCACCTCAAGCCGAGATACCTTCGAGCGGTGCTCCAGGAGGCCTCGCTCGCCGCCCCCGCATGGCAGGAAGCGCGCGTCGTGAGCGTCTTCCTCGGCGGGGGAACGCCGACGACCATGGCGCCGGTCGATCTTCGGGCCCTCCTGGTGCACCTGCAGAACACCTACGTGGTGGATCCGGCCGCCGAGATCACGACGGAGGCGAACCCCGACACCGTGGATCGCGTTTCGCTGGAAGGGCTCCTGGTCTCCGGATTCGACCGGCTCAGCATGGGCGCACAATCATTCGACCCGTCGGTCCTGCGCGAACTCGAACGTCTGCACAGTCCCGACAGTGTCCGTCGGGCGTTCGGCGCCGCACGGGACGCCGGCTACCTCAACGTCAACCTCGATCTCATCTACGGCGCGAACGGCGAGACCCTCGGATCGTGGGAGCGGACGCTCTGGGAGACGGTGGCTCTCGCACCCGAGCACATCAGCGCCTACGCGCTGACGATCGAGCAGGCTACCCCGCTCGGTCGCAGGATCGCCGCCGGCGAGATCCCCGAGCCCGATCCCGACCTGCAGGCCGACATGTTTGCGGTGGCGTGCGAGCTGCTCCGCGAGGCGGGCTATCGCCACTACGAGGTCAGCAACTGGGCCAAGCCTGGATACGAGTGCCGACACAACCTGGGGTACTGGGAACGCCGCCCATACCTGGGCCTAGGCGCCGGTGCGCACAGCTACCGAGACAGCGCTCGGTGGTGGAACGTTCGTCCGCCCGAGGAGTACATGGCAACCGTCGAGCGCGGGGAGCTGCCTATCGGTGGCAGCGAGTCGCTCGAGCCGCAGGACGCCTACCTCGAGGAAATGTTCCTTCGGCTCCGCACGCTCGAAGGCATCCCCGCGAGCTGGATCGACGCCGATCGCGCGCAGCCGTTCTTGGCCAACGGGCTCCTCGAAGAGGACCTCGGCAACCTGATCCCCACCGAGCGCGGCATGTTGCTGCTCAACGAGCTCGTCCTGGCGCTCGCCGCCTCCTGAACCCTCTTCCATCGCCCGCCCCAGCACCGCGTGACATCCAGGGCTGCCCCCAGTGCGAATGCACCCTGTTAGCAAGAACCGACGGGGATAAGAGGTCATCGTTCATGAGGAAGGTTCGGATAGTCGCACTGTTCGTCACGGCCGTTGTGATCGGCGGCTGCAGCGGGTCCAGTGCAACCAACGCGGTCCCATCCGATGCTCGCGTCCCTTCATCGGTGCCTACCGGGCACGAGGGTGGGAGCAGCGTGGTGGTCCACACGTTCGCGTTCGGCCCGAAGACCATCGCCGTGAAGGCGGGAGACACGGTCACGTGGACCAACCAGGACTCGATCCTGCACACGGTCACCGCGGGCACCGCAGCGAACCCGGTAACGCTGTTCGACGGGGAGCTCCACGGGATCGGGTCCACGTTCAGCTTCACCTTCGAAGATCCTGGCGTCTACCCCTACCACTGCAGCATCCACGAGGTCATGACGGGCACCGTCACCGTCACCTGATACGCAAACTCGTTCTCTCACCTAGTACCCGAAGGAGGTTCACCATGCATCGATGGATACGTATCGTCGCGCTGTCCGCATTGGCCGCACTGGTCGCGGGCGTCGCGTGCACGAGTAACTCAGGTTCAAGTTCCACCCCGACGACCGGCAGCGGCGGCGCCGCGACCACCGCACCAGCTGCGGCCGATATCGCTACGGGCGCCTCGGCGCTACGGGCGACGCTCAGCACGCAACTACAAGAGCACGTCTACCTGGCAGGCATCGCGACGGGCGCAGCACTGCAAGATGGCCCCACATCCCCGGCGTTCAAGGCGGCTGCCGGGGCGTTGGACCTCAACTCGCAGGACCTGGCCGCATCGGTTGGATCCGTGTACGGAGATGCCGCCGGCAAGACGTTCCTGGCGCTGTGGCGCAAGCACATCGGCTTCTTCGCCGACTATGCCGTTGGCCTAGCCACGAAGGACAAGGCCATGGCGACGAAGGCGCTGAAGGACCTGGACGGCTACCGCGCGGACTTCGGAGCCTTCCTCGAGTCCGCGACGGGTGGCATCCTGAGTAAGGACGCCGTCGCGACCGAGCTCAAGGGCCACGTCGAGACCCTCTCCGCCGCGATCGCGGCCCAGGCCGCTGGAGACCCGAAGGCATTCGATCTCCTGCGCACTGCCGCGATGCACATGCCGATGACGGCCGACGTGCTCGCGGGCGCGTTCGTCCAGCAGTTCCCCGACAAGTTCAGCGGCTCTACGGAGGACCCCGCTGCTGCGCTACGGGCGACGCTCAGCACGCAACTACAAGAGCACGTCTACCTGGCAGGCA
>JBDTXD010000196.1:0-3475 GCA_040006375.1 Actinomycetota bacterium | reverse complement strand
GCGGTGAGGTTGTAGAGCGACTGCTCCATGGATAGGCCGAGGGAGTGCCGCCAGTTCGCGATCTCGTTGGCGCGCGCGATGTGCCACCCGGCGAAGTTGCTCGAACCGACGTAGAGGATCTTCCCGTCGGATTTCAACTGCTCCATCGCCTCCCAGATCTCGTCCCACCATGCTTGCCGGTCGATGTGGTGCATCTGATAGAGGTCGATGCGGTCGGTGCGAAGGCGATGCAGCGAGGCCTCGCACGCCTTGATGATGCCGAGCTTGGACAACCTGGCTTCGTTTGGCCAATCGCCCATCTGCCCGTACACCTTCGTCGCCAGGACCACCTTGTCGCGCCGCCCACCGCCCTTGGCGAACCACCGCCCGATGATCTCCTCGGTCGCACCCACGCCCAGGTGCCGTCCGTAGACGTTCGCCGTGTCGAAGAAGTTGATCCCGTGGGCGAGCGACTGATCCATGATCTTCTGCGAATCCTCTTCGGAGGTGTGCGGTCCGAAGTTCATCGTGCCGAGGCACAACCGGCTCACCACCAGGCCCAGATGTCCGACGTGCGTGTATTCCATGCCGGAAGTCTAAGCCGCTTCGGCCGAACGTCCGGCTTCCAGGGAGCCATCCCGCTCCGGCGTCAGGATCCCCGGGACGAACAGGGCCGTCAGGACGATGACGCCTCCTCCCACCGCCCCGGCCCAGATGAGGGTGGCCCGAGGCCCCAACGCGGCTGCGATGGGCCCCGTGAGGGCGAACGAGACCGGCACCCCGGCCGTCGAAACGAACCAGTCCAGGCTCGAAACCCGTCCGCGGATCCGCGTCGGCACCAGGATCTGGACGACGGTGAACCAGTTGATCAACAGCACGGTGAACATCCCCTGGCAGAGTGCGCTCACCAGATACATCGGCCAGAGGGACCGCGCGAGCCCGAACCCGATCAAGAGGAATGTGCCGAGCGCCCACGCGGCATACATCACCGTCAATGGGCGCCTGGGCATCTTCCGTTGTCCGGTGATCCCTGCCGCGATGATCGCGCCGACGCCCCCGGCCGCGAACACCAGCCCGAGATCCAGTGCAGATCCATGTAGGTCTTTCTTCACGAGGTCGGGCACCAGCACCTCGAAGGGACCCCAGAAGCAGAGGAGGCTGATAGTGGCGATGCTCATCGACGCCCAGAGCCATGTGCGCGAGCGCACGAACCGGAACCCTTCCAGCAGGTCCGCCCAGTGTGTGCTGTCAGCCTCCGGGTCGCGGACGGCGGGCCGTTCCGTCATCCGAAGGATCATCGACGCGCTCCATGCGAACGTCGCTGCATCCACGACGAACGCCCACCCAGGGCCGGCCGTTCGAACCAGGACGCCGCCAAGCGCCGGACCCACCAGCATCTGCGCGAACGGCCGCACGAACTGCGCCAATGAATTCGCCTGCATCAACTGGTCGGCGGGAACCAGGTCCGGAAGGATCGCGGAGTTCGCCGGCCCGAACAACGCCTCACCGCCACCGTAGATCGCAGCCAGCACGATGAGGTGCCACAACCGGACCCCGCCGGTGAGGGTGAGCCAGCCCATCGCGCCGATCGCGAGGAACCGCACCGCGTCCGCGATAAGCATGAGCCGGCGGCGCGGCAACCTGTCGGTCAATACGCCGGTCACCATCAGAAGCAGGACCATCGGCAGCGTCCACGCCAGGCCCACCAACGACAGAGCCTTGAGGTCGTACTTACCGAGAACCAACCACGCGATGGAGACCAGATAGATACCGTCACCCAGCAGTGAAACCGCAAGCCCCGTCCAGAGCAGCCGGAAATCGCGATTGACCAGCGGACGGAAGATCCCGATGCGGGAGTTCTCAGGCATGCGACGAGCGTAGACGGTGGAGCCGGCAGTCGAGTGACCTCAAGTCTCAGATGTCCTGCGAAGCGATCCGGATCCGCACGATGGTGCCGCCCCCCGGTCGAGCGTCGAACGTCAACGACCCGCCGAGCATCTGCGCGATCCGCGCCGCAGCGAACAACCCCAGACCAAGTCCTGCCTGTTCGCGCGTGATGGACGAATCCCCCTGATGGAACGGATCGGTCAACAACAGCGCTTCGTCGATGCCCGGCCCTCGGTCGGCCACGTCGAACGCGACGAGGTCGCCGTCGCGTGAGACCCGCACCTGCACTTCCTGATCGAGCGGTGAGAACTTCAGCGCGTTCTCCATGATGTGGCGCAACAGCTGCTCGGCGAGCTCGCGATCCGTGTGGAGGAACTCGGCGTCCGGCGCGACCTCGACCTGCAGCCTGCCGTGCGCGTCGCGAGCCGCCACACGAGAGGCCACAGAGCCCATGACCTCGCGTGTCACCAATGTCTCCGTTCGCAGGAACACCGCCGCTCCGCCGCCGTCCAGCACGGCACCCATCGTCGTCACCAGGTCGATCAGCCGGTCGGTGGATTCCATGAGGCCCTCGAACAAGGGAACGAACACCTCGGGGATCGCGTGTTCGTTCTCCAGCATTCGCGCCACGCCGTGGATCACGGTAAGCGGACTTCTGAATTCGTGCGCCACGGTGGCGATCACAGCCGCCTTGCCGACGGCGAGGTCGCGCTCCTTCTGCGCCAACAACAGCTCTCTGGCCTGTCCGATGCGGACACGATTCACCAATACCGATGTCAGGATGCAGAGCAGCATGAACGTGGCGATCCTCGCGATCCAGGTGGACGGCTGCTGCGCGTCCCCGCTCGTCACGTCGAGGGGCATGAGCGGGCCGGCTAGTAGGCCGGCGATGAGGGTCACCATCAGCGCCCCCGGATACCTGAGCCGGACCGCGGCAGCGATCACCAACAGGAAAAAGATCGAGGCACCGAATGTGCTGGTGCCCCCCAATGCATAGGTGATCGCGTAGGCGAGCCCCATGCCGGTCACGAGGCCAGCGGTCACGAAGGTCGTGCTCCAGCGGTCGCTGGAGAGCAGGAGCCGATCGACCAATCCGTCGGCTGAGGTCCGAGCAGAGGTGTGAGCCTGCATGTCTAGGGCATCGGCCGAGCCGAAGGCCCGCTTGAGATAGCCGCGGATACCCGATGCGGGTGAGATCGGCCATCTCCGTCGCCTCTTTGGCCATCGCTGCGATGGGTCCCTCCGCCTCGGCCTTCCCGAACGCCGCTCCGGACCTGACGTGGGGGGTCAAAGCACCGTCTACGCCCTCGCCCAGTTCCGTAACGAGGAACTCTGCGCGCTACGGCGGGAGATCTCGAACTCAGGGGTCCTTCACAGGCAATCAAACACAGGCAATCAAACAGGCCTGGGTGAAGGCGGGATCGCGAAAGGCGACGACCAGCGCCTTGCTCAGAACCCTAGGGCGACGAGAGGGTCGCCTGCCGCGCGTGCGGTCTTCAGGCCACGGAGCTGTTGGCGCCCACCGGATACGGGATCTGAACCACGAAGTAGGTCTTCGGCGAGAGCAGCGCCTCACACCCGGAGCACGCCTCGACCAGATCCGGGATGC
>JBDTXD010000195.1:0-3499 GCA_040006375.1 Actinomycetota bacterium | reverse complement strand
CGCCGGGAACATGGACCGACGACACGGCGCTTGCTCGGAACCTGTGGCTCTCCCTACTCGAACACGACGGCGCACTCGTCATCGGCGACGTGCTCCGCCGTCATCTCGCGTGGTTCGCCTCCTCGCCGCGAGACGTCGGGAGCATCACGCGTCGCGTCCTGACCTGGACGGCGGAAGGCGATGAGAGCGCGGCGCGCCGGTACGTGACCGAACGCGGCCCGGAGATGAGCGCGGGGAACGGGTCGGTCATGTATTGCGCCCCGCTGGGCGTCGTCAACGCCTTGCGGCCGAAGGAACTGCTCACGACCGCGCCCCAGCTCTCGGCGATCACCCATTGGGATGAACGTTGTCGCACGGGTTGCCTCGCCATCACGCTCGCCGTGGCTGCCCTGGTTCGCGGCGACCGGGGTGAGGACGCGGTTCGGTCGGCGTTGGAGGCGGTTGCCGACCGCGCGGGCGGCGAGGAGCTCGAATACCTGGTGGGGGCCGCCGGCCTCGAGCGGCCGATCGACGGCCCCGATCAGGGCTTCGTGTTCTTCACGACCGGAGTTGCGCTGCGGGTGGTCGGAGAAGAGCGTGGTTTCGAGGATGGGCTGCGTGAGGTCATCGCGTTCGGTGGCGATACCGACACGAACGCGTCGGTGGCGGGGGCGCTGCTCGGTGCTCTCCACGGCGTCAGGGCCATCCCGATCGTCTGGCTCGACAGGCTGGTCGATGGGTCCGACCTACGGCGCGAAGCGGACGCGGTGGCCGCACTGGCCGCGGAGCGGGGTCAGTAGCCCGCTCCGGCGGCGGTGTACTCATCGTCCGGGCCGGGGAGTCGCCGGATCAGTCCGGCGCCGGTCAGCTCGGCGAGGATCCGCCCCGCGAGCGCGGAGCCGATACCGAAGCGTTGTGCCAGGTGCTCCCTGGTCCAGGTTGCTTCGTCGTTTCCCGAGAGCGCGTGGAGGATTGTCATCCTCGCCTGCGCTTCGGGGCTTTCGAGTGTCTGCATATGTTCACCTCTTTTCCTGGCCTCGCTCTGCGCGATGCCATCAATATTGTCCTGCGATGATGAGCTGCGTTGCACCGGTTCCCGGCAACCTTCACCCGGTGTTCACCGGTCGTTCGCCCAGGCTGTAACGTCGCGAGCCAAACGTGAGACTCTGGCCCATCACACGCAGGAGGTTGGGATGAGCGAGGAGATCAAGATCTACGGGGCGACCTGGTGCCCCGACTGCCGCCGGGCGAAGAAGTTCCTCTCGGACCAACGGATCGCGTTCGAATGGCACGATCTGGAGGTCGATCCGGACGGTCAGGCGGTGGTACAAGCTCGCAATGATGGTAACAACATCATTCCCACGGTGATATTCCCCGATGACACGCACCTGTCTGAGCCCACCAACGAGGAGCTGGCTGAGAAGCTCGGCATCCAGCGAACGGCCGAGATGCACGCTTACGACCTCATCATCGTAGGCGGCGGCCCGGCCGGTCTGACAACGGCCATCTATGCCGCCCGCGAGAACCTGGTCACGCTCATCGTCGACTCCAAAGGCCTGGGCGGGCAGGCCGGCATCACCGAGCGGTTCGATAACTACCCCGGCTTCCCCGAGGGCATCGCCGGCCAGGAGCTGGCCGACCGGTTCGTCCGTCAGGCCGAGCGCTACGGGGTGGAGATGCTCCAGGCCGTGAGCGTCACCGGCATCATGCGTGAGCCCGGCGGCATGCTCGAGGTCCACACCGCGACCGGCGAGCACTACGACGGCCACGCGGTGATGGTGGCCACCGGCTCTTCCTACCGGCGGACGGACGCTGAAGGCGAGGACGAACTCATCGGGGCCGGCATCCACTTCTGTGCCACCTGCGACGGCCCGTTCTACAAAGGCTCCGACGAACTCATGGTGATCGGTGGCGGCAACTCCGGGCTCGAGGAAGGGCTGTTCCTCGCGCAGTTCACCGACAAGGTCACCGTGGTCGAGTACGGCGACACCCTCAGAGGTTCGAAGATCCTGCAGGACAAGGTGCTCCACCACCCGAAGATGGAGGTGCTGCTGAACCATGCGGTGAAGTCGTTCGCCATGAAAGACGACGGGAGCGGCAAGCTCGGGACGGTCGTCATCGAAGATCGCGCTACCGGGGAGACTGAGGAGCACCATCCGGCCGCGGCGTTCGTGTTCATCGGCCTGGACCCGAACACAGGGTTCCTCAAGGGGTCCGTCGGCTTAGACGAACGCGGTTTCATCGCGACGGACGGCGCTACCTACATGACCGACGTGGCCGGCGTGTTCGCTGCCGGCGATGTCCGCGGCGGTTCGACCAAGCAGCTGGCGTCGGCCGTGGGTGAAGGCGCGGCAGTGGCCATCCAGATCCGCCAGTATCTTGACCGCCTGGAGCGGGAAGGGGTGGCGTGATGGAAGCATCCGAGATCTTCGAACGGATCCTGAAGGCGGACGAGAAGCTGAAGTACTCCAACGAGGCCAACGGCGACCAGCGGCGGCAGCAAGCGATCGAGCTTCTGCGTCAAGCGCTCGCCGACGCAGAGGCCATCCAGAACGAACCTCTCGCGGATCAGGTGAAGGTCCGGCTCATGGATCTGGGCGAATCCCCGTAGCCCGAGTGGGGCCTGGTCAGCCTTCGGACGCCCAGGCACTGAAGACCCCTTGCAGGGCGGTCCGTTGTTCGTTCGGGAGCACGTCTGGATCCACGGACCCGGTGAGCCGAATGGTCTCGCGGATCTGCGCGAGGTAGTTGGTGCAGCCATCACAGAGCGCGAGGTGTTCATCGAACCGCGCACGGTCTTCGGGCGACATCGCACCGTCCAGGTACGCCGTGACGGCCTCGACCAGATCTCTGCATTCCACTACGCACTCTCCAGGTAGGACTCGACCGCCGAGCGCACCTTCGCGCGGGCCCGGTGAAGAAGCACCCTCTGATTGGTCTCAGATATGTCCAAAGCGTTACGAACCTCCTCCGAGGTCCAGCCGAGGACGTCCCTGAGGCGGATGACCTCGGCCTGCATGGGTGGGAGCCCCTCGATGGCCGATCCGATGACCCTGCGGAGCTCTGCGCCGTCCAGCCGTTCTTGCGGCAGCGCCGTCCAGTCGGCCGGCAGCGATGACCAGTGGTTTGGGTAGGCCCCGTTGGGTCCTTGGAAGAGCGATTCCGGGAGTGAAGGCGCGTCCAAGTCCTCACCCGCCAATGTGGCGAACGGTGTGCTCCGCCCTTCGCGCTGCCCACGGGTCTTCGCGATGTTGGTGCAGATCCGGAAGATCCACGTTCGAAGGGACGAGCGGCCCTCGAACCGATCGATGCCTTGCAGGACTCCGAGCCATGTCTCCTGCGCCACTTCCTCTGCCACCGCTTGAGACTGCACGTACATCCGAGCGACACGGATCAACGCAGGCTGGAGGCGCTCGACGAGCATCATGAACGCCGCCTCCTCCCGGGCGCGGAGCCGCCCGATCAGGTCGAGGTCGTCAGATCCGGCTGCGATCGAGAACGCCACGAGGGGGAGCCTAGC
>JBDTXD010000194.1:0-3505 GCA_040006375.1 Actinomycetota bacterium | reverse complement strand
AGATCGGCTAGCGCGACAGCCGCGTCAGCACGTTCTTCGTGATGCGTTCCACCGCCGGGTCGCGCCCTTCCAAGCCGTAGGTCCAGTCGGTGCACCCGGTGTTGAACACCGCGCCGCCCCCGGGTGTTTCGAACGCAGCGACCACCGCGTGGGTGTAGCGGTATCGGTACAGCTCCGCTTCCCAGCCATCGCCGTGTATGGTCCGGGCGACGCTTTCGAGTTCGCCCGGTTCGTGCCGGTATCGGGAGGGCTGTTCGTCCTGGGACCACAGGCGCGCCGGCGCGCTCGCCAAGACCTCGAGGGAGTTCGGCGCTCCGTCTCGGTACGTCGGAACGGGCCGGCCGTCCACCAGCTGGAGTTCGCAGCCGTCGACCTCGTACGCGCAGATCGTGTCGGCCTGCCCCAGGGCGTCCCCGTAGGACAGGTTCGCGCCCTCCATCGCCCAGTGCTCCGGGCGCCACACGGTGAAGCCGCCTGAGGAGCGCGGCGTGCCACGACCGTACCGCGAGTACCCACCTCGGCTGAACGAGAGCCCGATGCTCGAGAACTCGCTCCTGCCGATGCGCCGGTCCACCCAGGCGCTGGTGAGGAGACGCTCGTTCGGCGTCCCGATGACCGGATCGTCATCGGCGCCGTACTTGTACCCAACCATCGTTCGCCCGTCGTCTTCGAATCGAACCTGCCAGTAACAGGTGTTACCGCTGAGGATCGCCGCGTTGCCGCCGGCCCCGGTGAACGCGTCGAGCGTGTCGCGCATGCCCCAGGACCAGTATTCGTCGTGACCGGCGCAGAGGAACAGCCGATGCCCGTCCAGCACGTCGGGGTGGAACTCGAGATCCTGGCTCGTCGCAACGTCCAGATCGAACCCGTTCTCCTGCGCCCACGAGGTGATCACGCGCTCCCAATTCCACCACCCGGCGCCCCCGCTCCACACGGAGAGGCCCAAGGGCTCCGCCCACTCGAAGAAGTATCGGGCCTCGGGGTCGGCCGAGTCCGGCGGCTGGGCTTTCCGGCGCGCCGGCTCGGGTTTCACCAGGAATCCGGGGGCCATCGGCCGTTCGAAGGAGACCTGCGTGCCGCCGGTGTAGAGCGAGGGTCCACCCCAATCGTTGTACGCGTTCCAGGTGGCGGTCGAGAGCACCAGGAGGATCGGCGCCTTCGCGCCGCCGGGGGCAGGACGAACCACGAGGAACGCGTCTGCGCGCTCGGAGGCGGCGGTTACGGTGACGGAGTAGTAGGCGGATCGCCAGTCGGTTCCGACGGGGATCTCGAGCGTGACCGGCCAGCCGCACCCGCGCGCAGATGCATCTACGGGCGTGGGTAGATGGGCGGCGACGCCCACACCCCGCCAGACGACGGTGCGCTCGGCGCCCTCCTTGGTAACGGTGACCTCGAATGGGCCGGTGTCGGAGGAAACCCGCAGCCCGATGGGTTCGCCGGGGACGGTGCTCTGCGGCCACGTGTAGGCGGACAGCATCACCGGAGCGCGAAGTAGCCGGCGACCAGGATGACGACGCCCGCGATGAGCGGCGCCAGGACCCAGGCGAGTCCCAGCCGGCCGCGGTAGGGGCCGAGGGTGCCGACCTTGGTGGTCGGTTTGAGTCCGGGTGGGCGGATCTGGATCTTCTTCCGTGCCATGAGGTTCCGAAGTCTACGAGGGGTTGGCGCCCACGTTTCGGGGGCGCAACGCGCCCGTTCGTTAGACTGGCCCAGATGGCTGAGAAGAAGCTTCGGATCATCGTCGCCAAGCCCGGCTTGGATGGGCACGACCGCGGGGCCAAGGTCGTAGCGCGGGCGCTCCGCGATGCCGGATTCGAGGTCATCTACACGGGCCTGCACCAGACTCCGGAGCAGATCGCCGAGACCGCCGTCCAGGAAGACGCCGACGCCGTGGGCCTGTCATGTCACTCGGGCGCGCACATGACGCTGTTCCCCAAGGTGGTGAACGAACTCCACGAGCGCGGAGCCAGCGACATCCTCGTCTTCGGAGGCGGCATCATCCCCGCCGACGACATCCCCAAGCTCGAAGACGCCGGGATCGAGATGATCTTCACCCCCGGTGCCTCCACGGCCGACATCGCCGACTGGCTGCGCGGCCGGCTCAGTGCCGCCACCGGCTGACCCGAGAGGCGCGCGCCTCCACCACACCCGAAGGAGTCAGATGGATCTCTACGAACACATGGGCAAGGATCTGTTCCGCGCCCACGGCATCCAGGTTCCTCGCGGCATCGTCGCGGAGTCGGCGGAGCAGGCGGCCGGGGCGACGCGCGAGCTCGGTGGCCGGTCCGTGGTCAAGGTGCAGGTTCAGGTGGGCGGGCGCGGCAAGGGCGGAGGCGTGGCGCTGGTCGACAGCCCAGAACACGCGGCAGAAGAGGCCGCGCGCATGCTCGGGACCGACTTCCAGGGACATGCCGTCACGCGGGTCCTCTGCGAGGAACTCCTGCCGATCGCCCAGGAGTTCTACACGTCGGTCCTGTTGGACCGATCCCGCGGGGACTACCTCTTCATGATGACGGCCGAGGGCGGGATGGACATCGAAACGCTCGCGGTCGAGCGGCCGCAGGCGCTCCGGCGCGTGCACGTCGATCCCATGCTCGGCCTGCGGACGTATCACGTGCGCGACCTTACCGAGACGCTGCCGATGCAAGCGCGCGATTCCGCCGGTGACATCCTTCGCAAGATGTTCGAGATGCTGCGCGAGGAAGATGCGACGCTGGTGGAGATCAACCCGCTGGTGATGCTTGAGGATGATCGCGTGGTGGCGCTCGATGCGAAGGTCACCATCGACGACAACGCGCTGTACCGGCGTCGGTCCATCGAGGCCCTCAAGGACCAGTTCCCGATCGATCCCGTCGAGAAGCGAGCGAAGGATGCCGGCCTGCAATACGTGAAGCTCGATGGAACGGTCGGCATCATCGGGAACGGAGCAGGCCTGGTCATGTCCACGCTCGACGTGGTGGCGCAGGCCGGCGCCCGCGCCGCGAACTTCCTGGACGTCGGCGGCGGCGCCAGCGCCGAGACCATGGCCACCTCGCTTGAAGTGATCCTCTCCGACCCGGCCGTCGAGGCCGTATTCATCAACATCTTCGGCGGGATCACCAGGTGCGACGTGGTCGCGAACGGGATCTTGGAGGCGCTCACCCGGGTCGAGGCGACCGTGCCATTGGTCGTCCGGCTGGACGGGACGAACGCCGAGGAAGGACGCCGCATCCTTTCGGACGCTGCGCATCCGCGGATCGTGGCCGCGGCAACCATGCTGGAGGCAGCGCAGCGCGCCGCCGATCTAGCGAACGGCGGGGTGGCGGCATGAGCATCTTGGTCGGCGCCGACACGCGCCTGGTGGTCCAGGGCCTGACGGGCAAGGAAGGCACGTTCCACACGCTCCGGAACTGCGCCTACGGCACGCAGGTGGTGGCGGGAGTAACGCCCGGCAAGGCGGGCCAGGACGTTGAGGGCATCCCGGTGTTCGACACGGTGGCCGACGCCGTGCGCGAGGCGGGCAAGC
>JBDTXD010000193.1:0-3521 GCA_040006375.1 Actinomycetota bacterium | reverse complement strand
CCTTCACCATCGATTAGTCCTCCAACAGATCAGAGTGCTCGCCCAAGGTGGGGGGCGAGTAGCGGACCGGAAGCACCTGTCCGTCGAACCGGATCGGGTCCGCAACCAGGCGGAGCGCTCCTCGCACGGGGTCGGCTACCTCCTGGATGAGCGCAGCGCCCTCCGGCGAACCGAAGACCTCGTCCATCGAGCGGATCGGGGAACAAGGAACACCGGCGTCGGCCAATGCGGCGAGCCATGTGCCCGCGGGCTTCATCGCGAGGACCTCCGACATCTTCGGAACCAGCTTCGCGCGGTTGGCCACTCGAGCCTCGTTGGTTGTGAACCGTGGATCAACGGCCCAGTCCAGGTGGTTCATGACGCCGCAGGTCCGCGTGAAGAGTCGATCGTTGCCGGCAGCGAGCACGAATCCGCGGTCGGACGCCTGGAACACCTGATAGGGCACGATGTTCGGGTGGGCAGAGCCCATCGCGGCCGGGACCACGCCGCCCACGAGGTAGTTCGCCGCTTGATTCACCATCGCAGCGACGCTCGAATCGAAGAGCGAGACGCCCACGTGCCGGCCGGCACCTGTGACGGTGCGTTCCTGGAGCGCAGCCAGGATGCCGATCCCGGCGTACAGCCCGGTGATCACGTCCAGCAGCGCCACACCCGCCTTCGTCGGCTCGCCTCCGGGTTCGCCGGTCATGCTCATCAGGCCCGAGAGGGCTTGCACGATGATGTCGTAGCCCGGTCGTGAGGCCTCCGCGCCGTCCTCCCCGAACGCAGTGAGGGAGCACGTCACCAGACGCGGGTTCGCCGTGCGGAGCCGGTCGAGCCCTAGGCCCAGGGTCGCCATCAGGCCGGGCCGGAAGTTCTCGATGAGCACGTCCGCATCGGCCGCCAGACGGCGAACCGAGGCCACGCCACCCGGATCCTTGAGGTCGATCGTGACCGACCGCTTGTTCCGGTTCAATGCGAGGAAATAGGCTGCGTCATCCCCGGCGAACGGTGGTCCCCAACTGCGCGTGTCGTCGCCACCGTCAGGGCGTTCCACCTTGATGATGTCCGCCCCGAGGTCGCCCAGGACCATCGTGGCCAGTGGCCCGGCCAGGACCCGGGAGAGGTCGATGACCCGTATGCCGGAAAGGGGGGATGGACCGGTTGGGGCTGCATCGCTGTGCTCCGTCATGCCTGGCCAGCCTATCGGGTAAGGGGTAGCCGCCGCGGCTGAGTTCCGCCATGATGGCAGCATGAACGACGAGAGTCTCGGGCGCGCGAACGCATTTCTCGCCGCCGTGGCAGCTCGCACGGAGGTCGGCGCCGTCATGGATGCCACCCCCGCCGAGATCGGCCGTGAGCTCGGGCTCCCCGACCCGCTGTCGACCGCGCGGGCCGTTCGGGCACTGATCGCCAGGAGAAGGCTCCAGCCAGCGCAGGGGTCATACCGGCTCCTGGACGCGCGCCCGGTGGACGCGGCAGAACGCGAGCTCATCGGCCGGAAACCGCGCGGTGTGCGCCGGGGACCGCGTTCGTCTGCGGGGGAGGGTGGTCGGGGCGGTGACCCCCTCTACTCCGATCTCGGGCGCGCGGCGGTGGACAAGCTCATCGAGCTCGGCCGCGAGAACGCGACGCTGCGAGCCTCGCTCAAGGCTGCCCGCGAGGAGGCCCGCACGTCACGAGAAGGGCGGGTGGAATCCGATCGCCGGGCCGACTCGGCTTCCCACAAGCTGCACGAACTCGAGGCCCGCGCTGAGATGGCAGAGTCGAACCTGCGCACTATGCTCGCCGCCGCGCGCGGGCGCGAGGTTCGTGCCGATAGCCCGGTGGGGGATTCGGAGATGGCGGCCATCCTGGGCGTGCTCAAGGGCGATCAGCTCGAGAGCACGGAGACCGACGCCGCCGAGTAGCGCCCATTGCCTGACTCGGTCAGCGGATCACGCCGAGGTCGGCTGCGTAGCAAGCCGCCAGGTGCGCTGGGGCCATCTCCTTGAGCGCCAGGTCCTGGCCCCGGCACTTGTCCTCGATGCCGAGCTCCTTCGCCCGTCCGCTGGCGACGACTGGGCAGCGGGTATGGAAGCGGCACCCTTCCGGGATGCGCGTGGGATCAGGGGTCTCGCCCTTCAGGATGGGGCGCTCCAACCCGCCGGCTTCCGGGACCACGTCCAGTAGCGCCTGCGTGTACGGATGCTTCGGACGAAGGAGGACTTCCTCGGCCGGCCCGATCTCCACGATGCGCCCCAGGTACATGACCGCCACGCGGTCGGCGATGGTCCAGGCCAAACCCAGATCGTGTGTGACCACCAGGATGGTGAGGCCCAGACGATCGCGCAGTTCCATCAACAGCGCGAGGATCTCTCCGCGGACCGAGGCATCCAGGTTCGACACCGGCTCGTCGGCGACGATCATGTCCGGCTCCAAGGCGAGCGCGCCGGCGATGACCACGCGTTGGCGCTGGCCACCGGAGAGTTCGTGCGGGTAGCTGAGGAAGAACCGCTCGGGTGGTCGAAGGCCCGCGTTGGAGAGCGCCTTCGCGACTTGCTCGCGCTCATCTCCCGAGACCTTGTGGATGCGGAGTCCTTCGGCCACGGACTCGTAGATGGTCTGACGCGGGTTTAGCGCCCCGGTGGGGTCTTGGAACACCATCTGCACGCGGCGGCGGTATGCGCGCAGGTCCTTCCAGATGGGCTCACCTTTGTACAGGATGGTGCCCTGTTGCGGGCGTTCCAGGCCCATGATCGCGCGAGCGGTGGTCGTCTTCCCGCATCCGGACTCACCGGCCAGCGCCAGGATCTCTCCGCGCTGCATCTGGAGATCCACTCCATCAACGGCGCGCGCGATGGTCGCCTTCTTCCCGAAGAGTCCGGCCCCCAGCCCAACCCTTCCGGCGAATTGCACGTGGATGTTCTCCACGTCAAGGATCGGCCCTCCTTGCACGTCGGGCGACGTGGGTACAACCGAGGACGACGTCATCGGGTCTCCTCCCCGTCGGGCGCCGAGAGCGCGGCGGCGTTGGCGGACTCGAGCGCACCGTCGACAAGGAGACACGCCGCCCGCCGGCCCGGTGAGACGTCGAAGAGCGACGGGTCGATCGTGGGGCACGGTTCGAAAACCTTTGGGCAGCGGGGATGAAAGGTGCACCCGCTCGGCAGATCCCCTGGGTAGGGCGGGTCGCCGGGCAGTCCTGACGGGTGCTTGCGGAACCGGACATCCCCGATCTCGGGGAACGCCGCAGCGAGCGCCTCCGTGTAGGGATGCGCCGGCGACTTGAACACGCTCTCGGCCGATCCCTCTTCGACGATGCGGCCCGCATACATGATGGCGAGCTTGTCGCACGTTTCGACCAGCACCGAGAGGTCGTGGGTGATGAAGATCATCGCGAGGCCGAGCTCCGACTGCAACTCCTTCAGCAGCCGAAGCACCTGCGCCTGCACCATCACGTCGAGTGCCGTGGTCGGCTCGTCCGCGATGATGAAACTCGGGCTGCACGCGAGCGCCATCGCGATCATGACTCGCTGGCGCTGGCCGCCGGAGAGTTCGTG
>JBDTXD010000192.1:0-3554 GCA_040006375.1 Actinomycetota bacterium | reverse complement strand
CCCTCGGAGTCATCGTTGCGGGGATCCTCCTCTGGGCGATCGCCCGTGGGCCGGTGGGAGCGGCCGTCGACGGGCACCACATCGCGTACTCGGTGCAGATCCCGGTCGGGATCACCCTGGCCGCGCTGTATGTCGTCGCCACGTGCGGCACCCTGCTGCTGTCCAGCGACCGTTGGATCCGCTCGTTCGGCGTCTCGAACCTGGCGGCGGTCGCCATCCTGGTCTGGGTGACGGTGAGTGGACTCACGTCGCTGTGGTGCGTCTGGGCCGCAGTTACCAGCGTCGCTATCGACCTGTACCTTCGGGAGCCGGCGAGTCACGAGGACCCGATGCCGGTCCGTCGACGCGTCGGGCTAGGGCTCCAGCAGGGATAGTTGACAACCGAACATATGTTCGGTATCGTTAGGGAACGTACTCCTCCCCCGCGACCGGATCCGAGGTCCCGGGTGCCCCAGCTGAACCAGCGCGATGACGACGATCTCATCGACGCCATCGACCAGGCGCATCGCCGCATCTGCGACACGCAACGCGAGCTCTTCCAACTGATCGGAGAGGTAGACCGGCGCGAACTCTGGCGCGGGTCGGGTGCGCGCGACATGGCGCATTGGCTCTCGATCCGCCAAGGGATCTCGCAATGGAAGGCGCGGAGGTGGATCGCCGGTGCACACGCGCTCGGATCCCTGCCGGACCTGGACCGCTCGTTCTCCTCCGGCGAGCTCGGCGTCGACAAGGTGGTCGAGCTCGCTCGCTTCGCCACCTATGAGTCGGAGGCCGGGCTCATCACCTGGGCGAAGTTCGTGTCGTGCGCCGCTATCCGGCGCAAAGCCGATCTTGCGACCCGCTCCATCGAAGATGTTCGAGATGCGGACCACGCGCGATTCCTGCGCTGGTGGTACCACGACGATGCCACACGGTTCGGGCTGGAAGCGGAACTGCCCGCGGCCCAGGGCGCCACGATCGCTCAAGCGCTCCAGCGCGTCGCCGATTCGATACCGGTGATGCCGGGTGAGGACGATCTCATGTTCGCGGACGCACGGCGAGCGGACGGACTCCTGGCACTATGCTCGGGCCGGCTGGCTGAGGACGCGGACGCCGACCGCGCGACCGTCGTGGTGCACGCCAATCTCGAGGAACTCGCTCGCGTGGACGGCGGCGCCGAGATCGAGGGTTGCGGTGCCATCCACGCCGAGACCGCCCGCCGCATGCTGTGCCACGCCCGGGTACAGGTCATGCTCGAGGATGGCGACGGCGAGCCGATGCGGCTAGGTCGGGTCGCAAGAGAACCATCGGCCGCGATGCTCCGCCAGCTGCGCTATCGCGACGGGGAGTGTCGCTTCCCAGCGTGCGGCGCGCGCCGGTTCACCCAGGCCCATCACATCGTCTGGTGGGGGAACGGAGGCAGGACGGACCTGGACAACCTCGTGCTCATCTGCTCCTTCCACCACAAGCTCGTCCACGAGCACGCGTGGCAGGTAACCCGCGAACACGACGGTGAGATCAGGTGGTTCCTACCCAGCGGCGAGCGCTACCGGGCAGGTCCGAACCCTGCCGAGGTGATCGCGTCCAGCTACGGACAGGGTGGGTAGTTCCCCCCTGGCGCCGACCGGATCCTCTTCACCACGTTCCCACCTGCACTGATGGTCATGATGCTCCCGCCGAGCACATGATGATACGCGGTCGTATGTCGGGCACCGCCGTCGACGGTTCGCGCGATGTGTGCAACACGGTGCGTGGAGAACTTCACGAACTTGAAGGTGAATCGCATGGAGACCGTCGAATGGCGGTTGTCGAACACGGCTGCGTAGAAGGGCTCGCCGCATGGGCCGAGGAAATGCCCTGCGGGTTGCTCGGGTGAATTTGATGGCGGGCCGCTGGTATCTCCACCACATGCGGAGGCGTCGACGACGTCGTTGATCAGCGTCACGTCGCCGTTACGGGCGAGGAGGCGACCGTCGACATGAACGCCGTCCCCCACGGTGATCGATGTCAACGCCATAACGGTTCCGACGAACTTCGGACCGTTCAACGTGGCGTCGCTCGTCACCTGCCAGAAGACATCACATGGGTCGGCACCGTTGATGAACGACACTCGACTGCCCGTCGCGGTGACGAGTGACGACGATGCTGTGAACACGTACACACCCGGCCCGTCCAGGGTGAGCTTTCCGGTGATGTTGAGCGCGCCCCCGTTGTAGACGCCGGATGTCAAGGTCAGCCCTCCGAGCTGCGGACCTACCGATGCCCCCGTCCGGCCTGCAGCGTCGGTGTAGGCAGCGGTGAGGTCGGATTGCGCTTGGAGTGCGACGGCATCGGCGCGATGCACTTCTCCGTGAACGATGCCCGGCGGGAACCCCGTTACAGCCCCATTGGGATGGGTGCCGAGGCGGCCGTTGATCACCGTCGGCCCCACATTAGTCACGCCTTGCCCGGCCAGGATGGCGAACTTCCTCGCCGTGTTCAGGTCAACGGTGTGCGTCGCGGCCTGGGCGACGGTGGGGAGCAGCGCCACGAGCACGGCGCCAACAACTAGCGTGGCTAGGTGCGCGAGCGCGCGCGGACGAGCGCCTCGAACGGGGGAGCTGTCCGCAGTTGCGGGTTGGGGACGGAACACCCTTACCTCCTCGGTCCTGTCCATCGCTCCCGGACATCGGGGCAACGTCGTTTCTCGGACCGAGGGTCTGGGGTCGAAGTTGACCGACCACTGCGCTGGGGCCGACCGCTGATCAACAGCCTACACCCCTTTGAAGGACGGTTCGCGGCCCGGATCCCCCACATAGACCTGAGCAACGTCAGGCAGACGACCGGAGGAAACGGGGTGGCCGAGACACTCTTGGAACGCGGATACTCTGGCTCGATGCCGACCTTCCCGCCGTTGCACCAGGACCTGACCTTCCTCTCCCCGCTCTCGGAGAGTCGAGCCGAGCGGCTGGTCGA
Organism: Actinomycetota bacterium; assembly: GCA_040006375.1. Classification (GTDB taxonomy): domain Bacteria; phylum Actinomycetota; class UBA4738; order UBA4738; family HRBIN12; genus JANXVR01. Next base: position 620 of record JBDTXD010000192.1, on the reverse strand, counting down.
CTTCCTGACCGCTCACGAGCCGGTCACGGCGCTCGACGTCGGCTGCGGCTGGGCCGAGCTGCTGCTGCGCGTACTCGAGGCTGCCCCGTCGGCCTCGGGGCTCGGGATCGACCTCGACGAGGAGTCGCTGGTCCACGCACGACGTACGGCTGAGACCGGGGGGTTGGCCGGGCGCGCGACCTTCGAGGCGCGAGACGCCCGTGGGGTGAGCGGACCGTTCGACGCGGTCACCTGCATCGGGGCGTCCCAGATCTGGGGCCCCGATGTAGAGGAGGCTCAGCCGCTCGACTACGCCGCCGCCCTGACAGCACTACGGGCGATGCTCCCTCGCGGTGGCCGGTTGGTCTACGGCGAGGGCATCTGGTCCGCTACCCCGACGCCTGCCGCTGTCGCACCCCTGTCCGGGCGGATCGACGAGTACGTCATCCTCGCTCAGCTGGTGTCACTCGCCGAGTCGCACGGCTTCGGAGTGATGGCGGCGCACGAGGCCTCGCTCGAGGAGTGGGACGCCTTCGAGTCCGGTTTCACGGCCGGCTGGGTGCGATGGCTGGCCGACCACGAACCCAACGACCCGGAGGCCCCCGAGGTCCGGGCCCGCGTGGCGCGCCAGCGCGCGGCGT